>JALZNB010000039.1 GCA_030857905.1 Actinomycetota bacterium | reverse complement strand
CCCGAACCTGATCGCGACTAGACGGCCGCGACGAGTGCGGCGCCGAAGGCGGCCATGCCCTTGGCGTTGGGGTGCAGGGGTGCGGCCACCGACGTGGGGACCAAACCTTCGAGGTAGCGGTCTTGGGGTGCGGCGCAGGTGTCGTGGCCCACGGTGACGGGGACGAGGTCCACGAAGGTCGCTCCCCTGGACGTGGCCTGGGCGCGCAGCGCGGTGCTGAGGCGGTCCACCGACGTCTGGATGTAGTTCGCGTCGCGGGTCCAGATGGGCTGGATCGGGTAGCAGCCGCCCTTGCGGAGGTAGGTGCCGTAGCCGACGACGACGATCTTGGCGTTGGGCGCGCGGGCGCCGATTTCGTCGAGGGTCCTGCCGAACTTGGGTGCGAACTGGTCGATCGCGGTGCCGATCGTGTCTTTGCCGCCCGCGGTGAGTCGGTCGGCGCAGGAGAAGCCGATCGGGTCGGGTAGGAGGTTGATGCAGGTCAGCGCGTGCGCGACCAGGCTGACGTCGTTGCCGCCGATGGTGACGCTGACCAGGTCGGTGTCCGCGTTGAGTGCGTTGAACTGGGGCGGCACGAAGCCGAACTGGCGGGTGGTGAAGTCGTCGACAGTCGCGCCGGAACAGGACACGTCGGTGAGCCGGGCGCCGAGTGCTTTGGCCGCCACGGCCGGGTAGTTGTTGTTCGAGCGCAGGCACGCCAGGTTGATGTCCTGGTTGGGGATCAGCGGTCCGGCGGCGAACGAGTCGCCCAGTGCGACGTAGTCGAGTGGGGTCGTGGCCGTGGCCACGGGGCTCATCATCGTGACCGCGCCAAGCGCCACGGCCATCCCTGCCACGAAACGACGCATCCGAACCTCCAGTTACCAGTGAGTAAACTTATAGTCACATGGTGTGGGACACAGCGTCGCTCATCACCTGGGAGTTACCCCAGAGTTTCCGGAGGTTCACTGTGACCGGTGACAGAAGTGGCCCTATCGAGTTCGGTGGGGTAGGGCTGCACGAGCGGTTGGCGACGGCGTCGCCGCACCTCACGGCGTCGGTGCTCGCGCGGCTTGTCGCCGAGGTGCCGGTCTATGGACGGTTGCCCGCCGAGGAACTCGACGGCGATGTCAGGGTGATCATCGAGCAGAGTGTGCGAACGTTCGTCGGCGTGCTGCGGGCCGGTCGACTTCCCGATGTCGACGTGCTGGGGGAGCTGCGGGAGTCGGCGGCCAAGCGGGCGGAGGAGGGGCTGCCGATCGACGCTGTGATCGGGGCGTACCACATCGGCGCGCAGGCGTGCATGGACTTCGTCGCGCCCGCCGCCGGGCCTGATGACGTGGCCGCGGTCTTCGCCGCGCATCGGCTGCTCTTCGGGTACCTGCGGTTGATCACCGCGGCGGTGTCGGCCGGGTATCTCAACGAGCGGCAGATCCTGCTGGGTGAGGAGCACGCGGCACGACAGTCGTTGCTGTCCGCGCTGCTTGAGGGCAAAGCGGAGGGGGAGTCCGGTCTGCGGGTGTCTTCGTCCTACTTGGTGCTCGACCTGTCGATCGGCACACACGCGGATGGGAAGCGCGATGGTGTCGACCGTGCTGTCGTCGCTCGCCGCACCCTGCGGAGGCTGCGCAGCGAACTCGATCGGCACTGTCGGGAGTCGGTGCTGTCGATGTTGTCGAACGAGGGCGGTCTCGTCCTGATCCCCTATCACGTCACCGTGTCCAACTTGTCCATTGTGGACTGGAACTGGGTGCGGGCGGTGGTGGCCGCGGTCATGAAGGCGAGCGGTGCGGACGTCGTGGCCGCCGTGGTCGGGACTGATCCGCGAGGTGTGCCAGCCGCCGCCCGGCTCGCGGGCGAACTTCGTCATGTGGCTGTGTCCCAACACAAGGCGCCCGGCGTGTACCGATTGCCGGACTTGCTGCTCGAGTACCAGATCACCAGGGCGGGCCCGGCCCGCGATCACCTGGCCGCGCTGCTGGACCCGGTCGTGGCCAAGCCGGACCTGTTGCCGACGCTGCGGGCTTTTCTCGCCAACGGCCTCGACCGCCGCCACACGGCCGCGCGGCTTCAGGTGCACCCGAACACCGTCGACTACCGGCTTCGCAAGCTCGCCGCCCTCACCGGTCTGGACCTGGCGCAGCACGACGACCGGGTCAGGATTCAGGCCGCGTTGTTCGCCAGGGACGCCTGTTCTCGGTGAAGGGAGGTCAGTCGGTGCGGACGTGGATCGAGTCGACGCCGAAGACGATGGAGGTCTTGCGGTAGACCGGGGGCTTGAACGCGGTGTCGATGCGGAGGGTGGGGAAGCGGCGCAGCAGCGCCGGGTAGGCGGCGCGCAGTTCCATCTTGGCCAGTTCCGCGCCGATGCAGCGGTGGGCGCCGTGGCCGAAGGCGACGTGCGAGGTGGGCGCGCGGGTCCCGTCGAAGGAGCGGAAGTCGGGGACGAGCGCGTCGGCGCGGTTGGCGCCGCTCAGTGAGCACAGGATGACGTCGCCCTCGGTGATCTGGTTGCCCGCGATGTCGAGGTCGTGGCGGGCGAAGCGCGGGAACGCCACCTGGACGACGGTGAGGTAGCGCAACAACTCTTCCACGAATGGCGCGTTCGCCGTGTCGTCCTCGCGGATGAGGGTGCTGGTCTTCTCGTCGCGGAGCAGGACGAGCGCGCCGAGGGCCAACATGCTCGCCGTGGTCTCGAAGCCGCCGGTCAGTACGCCGTCGGCGAGGCCCGCGAGTTCCTCGTCGGTGACGGAGTCGCCGTGCTCGCGGATGATCATACCGATGAGCCCGTCGCCAGGGGCCTCGCGCTGGGCCTGCACCACGCCTTCCAGGTACCGCAACGAGTCGGAGATCGCGCCGAGGGAGGCTCCGGCCCCGCCGAAGACGTCGAACCGGGCCATCGCGAGCCGCTGGAACTCGTCTCGGTCGCTGTAGGGCACGCCGAGCAGTTCGCAGATCGTCAGCGACGGGATGGGCAGCGCGAATTCCGCCACCAGGTCGACCGAACCTCCAGCGGCGGCCATCGAGTCGAGACAGCCGGTGACGATCTGGTCGATCCTCGGGCCCAGCCGGGACAGCCTGCGCATGGTGAACTCCGGCGTCAGCAGTCTGCGCAGCCGGGTGTGCACGGGCGGGTCGGCGAACCCGAGCCCGCCGGGGTTCTTCTCGATCTCGACGACCTCGCTCAGCCGCGCGTAGTCGTTGCTGAACGACGCCGTGTCCGCCAGGACCTGCTTGACCTCGTCATAGCCGGTGACCAGCCAGAGGTTCATGCCGAAGGGCACCGGCAGCTTGGTGACCGGCCCCGCTTGGCGCATGTCGTCCAGTTCCGGCACCGGGTCCATGCCGTCTCGTCGTAACGGCACGAGCGCGGCGGAGGGCAGCAACACCAGCGCACGCGTCCCGAACCGGCCCAGCAGCGAGCGCACGGCGGCGCGGCTCAGTAGCCACGACCCCATGTTCCGACTCATCTTCGCCAGCATGTTCGTCCCCAACTCCGAATGACCTACGGCGCACCGGGAAAGCAAGGCGCCCTTGCCATGTCACCACAGGTCGTCACGTCGTGGGGCGGAGTTCCGGTGCGGACATCGAGCATGACGCATTTCACAATTGTCGTGGTGGACTGGTGGTGAGCACGGCGTTCACCGTGAGCGAGCCGTTCCGATATGGGCGAAGTGAGAAGTTTCTCCTTCGTCTCGGTTCACGGCGGTCAGAGACGGCGGGCCGCTCGCCAGGCGTTGGAGTAGTAGCCGCCGTCGTCCAGCAGGGATGTGCCGCCGACGTCGCCGAAGGTCGGGCCGTTGATCCGCTCCCGACTGGAGATGAACCGGTGGTGCCCGCGGTCGTCGAGGCCGACGTAGATGCCCATGTGGTCGAGGGTGTCCTGATCGTCCTCGATCTCGAAGAAGACCAGGTCACCGGGTTGAAGCATGCCGTAGTCGGTGGCTCGGGAGCGGGTGTTGGCGATCAGTTGCACGCCGGGGCCCACGTCGGAGATGGCGTAGGCGCGGCGGGGCAGACCTGACCCCTGGTTATTGGTGCCGAGCAGCGGAATCCCCATGCGATAGCCGTAGACCAGCCGCACGTAGCCGGAGCAGTCGATGGCGCCGTAGCGGCTCTGGTCGGACTTCTCGTCGCGGCCGTCGGGAAACGACCAGGACACGCCGAGATAGTCGTAGAAGTCGGACTGCTCCTGCCGACCGGCGCCGGAGGCCTTGATCGGGCCGAACGAGGCATCCCCACGGAAGCGGACACCTTCGGCGTTGTTCGCCGCCGGGGCGCCGATGACGTATTCGAAGGCGACCGCGAGTACGTCGGGACTGGTGTCCTGACGCGCGTGCCGCAGCCAGGCATCGAACCACGCTGCTTTTTCCTCGCCCGCGCGCCACGGCTGCGGTGCCAACCGCACCCAGGTGGCTGTGTTCACCACCGATGAGGTGGCCTCGGCCTCCTGGAAGGTGCGCTTGGCGCCATTGATCGTCACGGTGCGGGCGCCGTCGGTGAACACGGCGACCACCGCGCCGGACCCGTCGCGCAGCACCGTGCGGTCCGGCCCGCTGAGCCGCTCGAAGACGTCGGTCTGGGCTACCAGGTTCGGTGCTGACTGGCTTGTGAACAAGGTGGGAGGAAGAACCGTGTCCGTGTCGTCCTTGGTGAACCAGAACACCACGCCCGCCGCCGCCAGAACGGCCGCGACGGTGCCTGTGGCAACAGCGGTTCGCCCCCGCCCTCGACCAGTTCGCCGCATCGAGTCCCTCTCTAGACGATCAGACCGTCGGAACCAGCCCGGCTAGCACTCCGCTGGCCAGCACGCCATACCCGGCCGCACTGACGGTACCTGTGGCCAGCAGCGTAATCAGCGGCGGTTGGCGGACCAGCTGATACGCGATGAGGCCGGGAACAACGAACCCTAGTGTCTGATGGGCGAATAGCAACGGGTAATCGGACTGGATCAACAGGAACAGCGTGCTCTGGAAGACGACGCCGGTGAGCACGACAGCGGCGAACAGGCGTTTGCCGTAGAGGATCACGACGCGCTGGAGCACTTTCACCGCCGCGAAGGTGAGCCCACTCATCACGACGACGATCGCGGCCCTGCGGTAGTCCTCCACCAGGGTCAGCGCGAGCCAGCCGGGCGTGATCATCCCGCCGGGGGAGAGGTTCGTGGTCAGGTAGCAGACCAGGGAGAACACCAGGCCGATGGCGAGCCCGAGGGTCGCCACCTCCGGGGGCAGGATCGAGCTACTACTCACGGTGCGTTCCTGTGCTGTGCGTTGGGTGGTCGGCGGTTGGATTCCTCGCCTGAGGCCGTCGGTGGCCTGCTGGGTGAGGTCCGCTTGGTCGGTAGGTCGTGGTTCGGCTGTTGCGCGGGGTACAGGTCGCCGCGCAGGATCTGCGTGTTCACACGCTTGGCGGGAGCGGGAGCCTGCGCGGGGGGTGGGGCCGCGGTGTGGTCGGCGGGCATCTCTTCCAACTCGTCGAGCGCTTCGAGCAGGATCTCGCCTTGACCGTGGATGTTCCCGATGGCGATGAGCGTCGCCTGGCCGTCCACTCCGTCGGCGATCGCCTCGATCAGGTCCGCGCCGGTGCGGTTGCCGCCGAGGTCGAGGGTCCGGTCGACCCAGGCTTCGTCGATGGCGCCCAGCGCGCTGCGGGTCGGTTCGCCGATCAGCACGACCCGCTCGGGGTCGATCCGCGCGATCAGCGCGCCCATCTGCTGATTGCGCTCGACCCGGTCCGGCCTGCAGTTGATCACCACGTGCAGTGGCCGGGCGATGGCCTTCTGGTCGAGCAGACGCTCGATGTTCATCAGTGTCGACTCGGGGTCGTTGGCCGCGAAGACGTTGGCCAGCTTGATGGTCTTGCCCTCGAACAGGTAGCCCTTGACGGTGAGTACGCCGGGGTCGGGCGGTGCCTCCCACATGCCAGCCATGGCGAGGTTCCGGTTCACCCCGAGCAGTTCGGCCACGGTGAGAGCGATCGCGACGTTCTCCTTGAACGTGACCCAGCCGAAGCGGGCCATGTCCTCGTCGCTGATCGACTCGGGGTCGACGGCGATCAGCTCGCAGTCGCGCTTGTCGGCCTCTTCTTGGAGGATATGCAGGCGGTCGACCTCGGCGGTCACGCATACCCCGCCGTAGGGCATCGACCGCGACAGCGACCGCGCGACGTCGTCCAGGGTCGGGCCCATCTCGGCCAGGTGGTCCTCGCGGACGTTGCACAGCACGCCGATGGTCGACTTGATCAGCTTGGCCTGGTTGATCTCCTGGAGGTCCGGCATCACCGCCATGCACTCGATGACCAGCACGTCGGTGCGGTAGGCCGCGGCCCGGCGCACGATGCCGATCTGCTCGACGATGTTGGCGATCCCGAACTTGCGGTAGATCGGTTCCTCGCTGCCGTCGGGGTGGATGAACCGGGCGGCGGTCCCGGTGGTCTTGGCCGCGGTGACCAGACCACCGCCGCGCAGCGCGCCCGCGCACAGCCGGGTGATCGAGCTCTTGCCGCGGATGCCGTTGACCAGCACCCGGTGCTCGATGCTGTAGAGCTGGGCGAGGTGTCTGCGCTGCTCGATCACACCCGCGGCGAACATCCCCGTCGCCGCGATGAGCAGCACGACGTAGAGGTAGGTCATGTCGAGCCTTGGCCGATCTTCGATTTCGTCCCCGACGGCCGACGGGGACGCTGGGACTGTGCGGGCAACACGGTGTGGCCGGTCGGTTCGGGGGTGTCGTCGGTGATCCGGCTGAACAGCTCGGTGCGCTCGGTGGCGGCACCGGTCGGCCTGCGCACCTCGCCGAGCCTGCTCGTGCCGTGGGTCAGCGCCTGCCTGCACACTTCCAGGCAGGACGCGATCGTGCCGATCTCGTCGTGCCGCTGCGGGTAGACGACGCCGTCACGGTCGTCGGCGATGATCGCGTCCGCCGCGGTCGAGACCCGCCGCAGCGGGAGGATCAGCGCGAACAGGTGCCAGCCGAACAGCAGGAACGCGAGCAACGCGCCGATGAGCGCCACCAGCAGTGCGTTGCGGTGGGTCTCGTTGGCGGGCAGCGCGAGATCCGCGACCGGGCTCTCGGCGATGACCGTCCACCCGAGCTTGCCGATCTCACCGCCGTAGACGGCCGAGGAGGCCACGATCGCCTTGCCGTCGGCGGCGTCCTGGATTTCGGCCACCGTCTCGCCGCGTTGGGCCAGGGTCGCCTGGCGGCGGGCGCCTTCCGAGGTGACTTGCTCGAACGCCACGTAGCCGCCCGTGGCGCTGATGGTTCGGAAGTCCGCGTCGACCAGTCGCACTGTTCCCGGCGCCTGGCCGAGCAGTCCGGAGAGATGGACCAGGTCGAACTCGCCGATCAGGGTCTGACCGTCGGCCAGCGGCACGTGGGCGAAGAGGACCGGGACTCGGCCGCCGTTGTTCTGCTGCCGGATGCCCGCCTTGGCCGGAGGACGTTCTTCGGTGCGCAGCGGTGGTCGTCCGACCTGAACATCGGCGACGCCGCTCTTGTCCACCAGGTAGACGCTGCGGTAGCGCGGTTGGCCGTCGACCAGTTGTTCGAGTGCCGGGCGCAAGGTGTCCGAATCGGTGCCCGCGACGGTGGTGATGGCCTCAAGGTCGGCGAGTCCGTCGTTGAGGCTGCGTCGCAGTGCCTCGGTCGCCCGGCTGGTCTGGTTGCGCAGACTCTTCACGATCGCGTCCGGAACCGCTGTCTCCGGTGTGGCGAGCAGGGCGGCGGTACCGCCCGACCAGCCGAGTATCGCGACGGCCACGATCAGGACCGCGCCGAGGGTGGACAGGCCGCGCCGCGCTCGGTGGTCTTCGGGCCCGACGTCGAGCAGGCTGTCCTGACTCAGGCGGAACGCCTTCGCGATCTTGGCGATCTCGGGGGTGCTCGTGTGTCGGACGGTCACGTCGAGGTCGCCACCGGCGAGGTCGAGCGCGTCGTTTCGCAGGTTGCGTACCGGTGTGACCAGCACCCGACGGATCAGGAGATATCCGAGCAACGCGATTGCGGCCAACGCGGCGGCTGGGATCAGTCCTTCGCCGCCGGAGGTCGTCGTGCCCGAGGGACCGTAGGCGACGGCGACGACGGTGAGGTCCAGCGTGTGTTCCCCGCCTGCCGGAATCACCTGTGCGTAGGTGATGGTGGCCTGCGTGCCGTCGGCGGCGGGCCCAAGAAGGCTGCCGGGCTCGCCGGTGGCGGACGCTCGGCCCGCCGCGCTGATCAGGTCGTTGAGTTCCGGTGCCTGCGCGGGGAGTGCCTGCGGCTGGGCTTCGTCACCGGAGGCTTCGGCCGGGAGTGTGTTGGCCGCGGAGCCCACGATCTCGCCTGAGGTCGTGGTGAGGATGAGGGATTGCCGTAGGCCGTCGTCGGGCCCGGCGTTGGGGAGTCGCACGGCGCTCGTGGCGACCAGGACGCGGTCGTCCGGCAGCGCGATGGCGGAGACGAGGTGCAGTTCGCCGTTGGCCGCGATGACGGAGGTGACCGCGGAGTCGGTGATGGGCGCCGCGGGCAGCGCCTCGATCGGGACCTGCTCGCCGCGCGCGGCGAGCAGGGTCCGGCCGGACCCGGACAGCACGGCCGCCCCGCGCCAGCGACGGTTCTTGACCAGCGCGTCGAGCAACGGGTCGGGGCCGACGGGGTTGCCGGTGGTCGCGGTGCGCAGGTCGCTGAGACTCTGGTTGGTCGATGCGCCGATCGTGCGCGCGGTACTCACCGCGAGTTGTTCCTGGGACTCGACGAAGGCTCGTGGAACGTCGCCCGTCTTCTTTCCGTCCAGCAGGATGCCGGTCAGTGCGGCCAGTGCGAGCAACAACACCAGCAGACACAACGAGGGGACACGCACCCCCGAGGGAAAACCGCTTTCCGGAATTTGGGACGCGAGAGTTCGAGCTCGGTCCCCGTGGACGTCCGTCCGCTGTCTTCGCACTGCGACTCCGAGTTCGGCGAGTGACCTCGGATCTGAGGCCGGATGTGTGACCACGCGCCACCGCGACGCATTCTGCTACACCCCGGCGGTGCATTCGCGCACGGACGGACGAAGCGAGACGGTCAAAACCACCAACTACACTAC
>JALZNB010000027.1 GCA_030857905.1 Actinomycetota bacterium | reverse complement strand
GCCCGGCGTTGACCCGATCCAGCTCAACGCGGGCACCGCGATGGGTGAGGCGACCACGATGCAAGGTGTGCTCCCGCTGCTCGCGGGCGCCGGATCACCACTGCACGACAACGGCAAGTGGCTCGGCGCCAGCCAGGCCGTGCGTGACGTGCTCGGCTTCTACCAGAGCGTGTACGGCTCCGGCCTCGGCGACAAGCAGTTGCAACAGGAGGCGAAGGGTCGGGACAAGTCCTTCCAGGAGTTCGCCCAGAACAAGATCGGCATCCTGCTGGAGAGCGACTACTTCTGGCGCTCGGTGGTCGCACCGGAAGGTGGTGTGGCGCCGATGGCCGACCGCGACCAGGTCGTCGGATACGCGAAGATTCCCGCGCTGACACCGGGAAAGGGCCTCAACGGTCAGGACTTCGTGAGCATGTCCGGCGGCGGCGTCCGGGTCGTCAACCCCAACAGCAAGTATCCCGCCCAGGCGTGGCGGCTGTTGGAGTTCATGAACTCCGCGGAAGCGACCAAGGCCCTGCTCGGCGACAACGCGCGGATCACCCAGCGCACGGACGTCAACGCCGAAGTGCTCGGCAAGGACCCCCTGCTGAAGTTCATCTCCACCGAGGTGCTGCCGATCACCGCCTACCGTCCGGGTCTCGCCGAGTACCCGCAGGTCTCCAAGGCGTTGCAGGAGGCCACGGCGGCCGTGCTGAACGGAACACCGCCGGACGAGGCCGCGAAGAATTACCAGGCGGCGATCGAAGGTGCGTTGGGTGGCCCTGACAAGATCGAGTCCAACTAGTCCGACCCCGGCGGCCGGGCCGGAGACCGACGCCGCGGGCCTCGGCCGGACGCGGGCCTCCGCGTTCGTGCTGCCCGCACTCGTGCTCATCGCGGTGTTCCTGGTGTTCCCCGCCCTCTGGACCCTCTACTTGGGACTGACCGACTTCCGGCTGACCGGGATCGCGGCAAGGGACCCACAGTTCGTCGGGCTCGACAACTACGTCCAGGCGCTGACCGATCCTGGCTTCCTGAACTCCCTATGGCTCACGCTGCTGTTCGTGGCGGGCTCGGCGGTCATCGGCCAGAGCGTGTTGGGTTTCGTCCTGGCGTGGACACTGCGAGACGTTCCGAAGACCGTGCGCACGGTCGTGGAGTCGCTCGTGGTGCTGGCCTGGATTCTGCCCAGCTCGGCGGTGGCGTTCCTCTGGATCGCCCTGCTGGACCGGGACTCCGGCACGCTCAACGCGCTGCTGAACACCCCGGGCGCGGCATGGTTGATCGAGCACCCGATGCTGTCGCTGATCGTGTTCAACACCTGGCGGGGCACAGCGTTCTCGATGCTGCTGTTCAGCGCCGCGCTCAACGCCGTGCCGCCGTCGCAACTGGAGACGGCCCGGATGTGCGGGGCGTCGCGGTGGCAGCAGTTGCGGGACGTGGTGTTCCCGCACATCCGCGGCCACATCCTGACCAACCTGCTGCTGATCAGCCTGTGGACGTTCAACGACTTCAGTCCGTACCTGCTCACCGCGGGCGGGCCCAACCACGAGTCGGAGACACTGCCCGTGTTCGTCTACCAGACCGCGATCTTCGATGGGCGGCTCGGTTTCGGCACCGCGATCTCGCTGATCATGCTGCTGATCAACCTCGTGCTCGCGGTGATGTACCTCCGTCTGTTGCGGGAGCGCCGCTCGTGACCCCCGCGAACGAACCCGCGGTGGCGGCTCGTCGGATGGCGGGCCGGGTCGGTTTCTACGCGCTGATCGGGCTCATCACCGCGTTCATGGCGCTGCCGGTGCTGTGGCTGCTCTCCGCTCCGTTCGACCGCAACCCAACGCTGGCCACTTCGTTGCCGGACTGGACGTTGGAGAATTTCGCCGAGCTGCTCGACAACCCGTACGCCCTGACCTCTCTGGGCAACTCCGTGCTGCTGGCGGTAGGGGCCATGGCGGTGGTGACGTTGTTCGGCACCACCGCGGCGTACGCGTTGTCACGCGTGCGAATCCCCGGGCGCGACGCGCTTCTCTACACCCTGCTGCTGCTGTCGTCGATCGTGACCGGTACCGCGGCCATGGTGCCGATCTTCCTGCTCATGTTCGAACTGGACCTGATCGACTCCCAGGTCGGTGTGGTGCTGGTGCTCAGCGGCGGCTTGCTGCCCGCCGGGATCTTCATCCTCAAGGACTTCATGGACGCCACACCACGGTCCTACGAGGAGTCGGCGCGAGTGTTCGGCGCCGGGCCGCTGCAGATCCTGCGCGATGTCGTGCTGCCGCTCGTGCGGCCGGGGATCGCCACCATCGCCGTGTGGACCATGGTGAACGTGTGGGGCAACTTCCTCATCCCGTTCATCCTGTTGCGCAGCCCGGAGAAATCTCCGGCGTCGGTGGTGCTGTTCACCTTCTACACCGAGGCAGGCCAGGCGAACCTGGGCCTGATCTCGGCGTTCTCGTTGCTGTACTCGATCCCGGTGGTCGCGATGTACGCCTTCGTGAACCGACGCTACGGGTTTCGTTTCCATGGAGGGATCAAGCGCTGATGGCCGAGATAGTGCTGACCGGGCTGGTCAAGGAGTACCCGGGCGGGGTGCGCGCGGTCGACGAGCTCGATCTCACCGTCGCCGACGGCGAGTTCTTCGCCCTGCTCGGGCCGTCCGGGTGTGGAAAGACGACGCTGCTGCGCACCATCGCCGGCCTGGAAACCGCCACCGCGGGCGCGATCGCCATCGGCGGCCGGGACGTCACCCGACTCACGCCCGGCGCCCGCGACATCGCGATGGTGTTCCAGGACTACGCGCTGTTCCCACACATGAGCGTCCGGGACAACATCGCCTACCCGCTGCGCATCAGGAAAGTCGGCAAGCGGGAGCGGCACGCCGCCGCCGAGGACACCGCCCGCGACCTCAGCCTCGAAGAACTTCTCGACCGCAGACCCGGGCAGCTCTCCGGCGGACAACAGCAGCGCACCGCCCTGGCCAGGGCGGTCGCCTGCCATCCCCAGGCGTTCCTGTTCGACGAGCCACTGTCCAATTTGGACGCTCGGCTGCGCCTGGAGGCCAGGACCTTCCTCAAGCGCCTGCAACGCGAACTCGGTGTGACGACAGTGTTCGTCACCCATGACCAGGCCGAGGCACTGGCCATGTCCGACCGGATGGCGGTGATGGACGCGGGCCGCATCCGCCAGGTCGGCACCCCGTCGGAGGTGTTCCAACGGCCCGCGAGCACCTTCGTCGCGAGCTTCATCGGCTCCACCCCGATGAACCTGATCGACGCCGAGGTCGACCTGGACACCATCCGGATCGCCGACGCCGTACTGCCCATCCCGGCAGCGGCGGCGGCGCACGCGCGGCACGGCGACAAGGTCGTGTTCGCCGCCCGACCCGAGTACATGTCGGTGCGGTCGACGGCGGAACCAGGTGCGATCGGCGGTGTCGTCGCGGTCGTGGAAAACCTGGGCACCAGTTCTCTGGTGTCGATCGAGGTTGGCGAATTCTCCGTTCAAGTCACGGTTCCCGAGGGCGAGGAACCGGAGATCGGCGCCCGGCGGTGGGCGGTCGCCGCCCCGGAGCGCACTCTGCTCTACCGCCGCGACGACGGCGAACTGGTGGGCAGTGAACGAACGGGCACCGACCTCGCGGCGACTGGGAGCTGAGCATGGCGGTGCAACGCCAGACCGGGACATGGTCTCCTGACGACCGCGCCCGCGATCCCTACCCGGAACTCGCGTTCGACGTGCCCGCGGGCGCCCCGGCGCTGACCGTCCGCCTCGACTACGACCGCGACGCCGCGGTTCTCGACCTGGGCTGTCTCGGCCCGTCGGGATTCCGCGGCTGGTCCGGTGGCAGTCGCGACACGTTCACCGTGGCGACGGATTGGGCCACACCGGGTTACTTGCCCGGCGAAGTCGAAGCGGGAACCTGGAGGGTCTGCGTCGGCCTGCACCGCGTGCCCGCCGACGGGATCGCCTACGAGGTCACCGTCGACACCACACCATTCCCAATGCCACCACCCGCGCCCACTCCCCCGACACCAGCCCGAGCACCCCGACGTGAGCTGCCCGCCGAACCGGGGCGTCGGTGGCTCGCGGGCGATCTGCACAGCCACACCGTGCATTCGGACGGCTCACTGACAGTCGATGAACTCGCCTGCCTCGCCGCCGAAAGCGGACTCGACTTCCTCGCCGTCACCGACCACAACACCGTCAGCCATCACCCGGAGTTGGCCGCGGCGGGCAGCCGCGCCGGGGTCATTCTGTTGCCGGGCCAAGAAGTCACCACCGACCTCGGCCACGCCAACGCCTTCGGCGACATCGGGTGGATCGACTTCCGTCGCCCTGTCACGAACTGGCTCGACGAGACCGACCGACGCGGCGGACTGCTGTCGATCAACCACCCCCTCGCCGCCGACAACGCCTGGCGGCACCCGATGGCCCGCAGACCCCGCTTCGCCGAGGTATGGCACTGGACCTGGCTGGACCGCACTTGGGGAGGCCCACTCGCGTGGTGGCTGGCCTGGGGCCCGGACGTCATCCCGTTGGGCGGCAGCGATTTCCACAGCCCCGCGCAGGGACGTCCCCTGGGCAAACCGACCACCTGGGTCCAGTGCGACGGCGACAACATCCTCGCCGGAATCGCCGAGGGCAGAGTAGCCATCAGCGCGGACCGCGACGCCCCCGTACTGCTGCGGGTGGGGGATGAACTGATCGCCATAGACGCCGACGGCACATATTTGGCCGATCAGGAAGGCCGCCGCCGACTCATCCTCGGCGATCGCGCACGCTTCACCGCACCTCCGGGCCCACACCACCTTGAAACCACGAACAACTCCGTCATCGCCATCGCGACGTGATCGGAGACGATTCATCCGACGTAGGCCCTCGCACTACGGCGTGTCGATGTTTTCGACGCCCTCAAGCATCGAATAGGGATCAGGAATTCGGTACGTAGGAAGCTCGGCATCGAACCACGCCGGGTCGAATTCCAGCCCGGTTTGTCGCTCCATCAACGCGAAACAGGTCGCCCGTGACGACCCCGGCTCAAATCTGACACCATGGGCCCAGTCAGGATAAACGTCGCCAACCTGGGGGCCGTCGTCGACAAGCATCGGGTCAAAGCACGCCAGTATCCGGCCGTTGCGCGCCTGAACTATGCTACTATCCCCGTTCACATTGCGAAAATAGCTGAAATAGCTCCCACTGTCGGCCGATGCTCGCCGCGCTATCTCAGGTATGGACCCACTGTATCCGTTGTTCTCCAACACTATGACGTGGCGCCCACTGGTAAACGCCTGACATAGGAAGAAATCGCCAAATTCATTAACGGTCCGCCGCATCTTTTCTTCCGCCTCACGACTCGTCATCATCCCTTCAGTGGCGGACGGATCGCCACCAAAAGCACTGATCACGCTCCCCTCACTGGTGCCGTCCACGACGGAAACACACCACACAAGATCCCGCGCCAGTGGCTCCACCCACGCATATTTTCCGACCAGTTCGCTCAAGTTGGACATGTCTGATCCCTAGCGATGTCCACGCCCCTGTATGGCCCAGGCGCAATAT
>JALZNB010000017.1 GCA_030857905.1 Actinomycetota bacterium | reverse complement strand
ACCGAACGCGATGCCGACCGGCAGCACGAACCAGCGCACGTCGAAGATCAGTCCGATGCCGAAGACGACGGCGGTCACCACCACCACCGCACCCACCATCAACGGGATGAGTGCCTTGTCTTCCTTGCGCTGCATGTTGAACGCCTGGAAGAACTGCGAACGCTTCGCCTTGGACGCGGCCTTGCGCGCCTTCTTGGCTTCCTTCGCGGCCGCCTTGTCCTTCTTCTCCGCCATGAACACCAGGATACGGGGCCGGGTCCCGCACCGGACGGGTGCGCTCTGTCAGGATGCTCCCCATGGCTGGCGCACCGGGACCCACCGACCTGATCGATGGGCTCGACCCGGACCAGTTGGCCGCGGTGAAGGCCCCGCGCGGGCCGGTGTGCGTGCTCGCGGGGGCGGGCACCGGCAAGACGCGGACCATCGGCAGCCGGATCGCGCACGTCATCCACTCGGGTCACGTCGTCGCAGGTCAGGTGCTCGCCGTCACGTTCACCACCCGCGCGGCGGGGGAGATGCGCACCCGGCTGCGCGCCCTCGACATCCAGGGCGCGCAGGCCCGCACGTTCCACGCCGCCGCTCTCCGTCAGTTGCGCTATTTCTGGCCGAGGGTCGTCGGTGACGAGCCGTGGGACCTGCTCGACGGCAAGTTGCGGTTGGTCGGTCAGGCCGCGCACCGCGTGGGCATGGGCGTGGAGCGCGACACCTTGCGCGACCTGGCCAGTGAGATCGAATGGTCGAAGGCGTCGCTGATCGCGCCGATCGACTACCCGGCCGCCGCCGCGCGGGCGAATCGCGACACCCCAGGTCCCGCTGAGAAGATCGCCAAGGTCTACGAGGCCTATGAGGCGCTGAAGAACCAGGCCCGCCAGCTCGACTTCGACGACCTGTTGTTGCACACCGCCGCCGCGTTGGAGGAGCACTCGGCGGTCGCCGAGGAGTTCCGCGACCGCTACCGCTGTTTCGTCGTCGACGAATACCAGGACGTCACGCCGTTGCAGCAGCGCGTCCTGGACGCCTGGTTGGGGCGCCGCGACGATGTGACCGTGGTCGGCGACGCCAACCAGACCATCTACTCCTTCGCGGGCGCCTCCCCCCGGCCGTTGCTCGACTTCACCCGGCGCTTCCCCGAGGCGACCGTTGTCCGGCTGGAGCGGGACTACCGGTCGACGCCGCAGGTGGTGTCACTGGCCAACCGGGTGATCTCGGCGGCGCGCGACCGACCCGCCGGGTCCCGCCTGAAGCTGATCGGTCAGCGCGCGGACGGCCCGGAGCCCAGGTTCGCCGAGTACGACGACGAGCCCGCCGAGGCCGCCGCGGTCGCCGCACGGATCGCGGAACTGGTCGAGCAGGGCACCGCGCTCAGCGAGATCGCCGTGCTGTTCCGGATCAACGCCCAGTCCGAGGTCTACGAACAGGCGCTGTCCGAAGTCGACATCCCTTATCTGGTGCGCGGTGGTGAACGGTTCTTCGCGCGTCAGGAGGTGCGTCAGGCGATGGCCGCCATCCGCTCCGCGGCGGGCCGCGATCTGCCGGGCGAGCTACCCACTGTGGTGCGGGCCGTATTGGCGCCACTCGGACTCTCACTGGAACCTCCGGTGGGCGGTGCCATGCGGGAGAAGTGGGAATCGTTGCTGTCGTTGGTGGAGTTGGCCGAGGAACTGGCGGCCACGACGGAGAACGCCGACTTGCCGCGCTACGCGAACGAACTGGAGATGCGCGCGCAGGCGCAGCACCCGCCAACGGTCGAGGGAGTCACCCTGGCGTCGCTGCACGCGGCGAAGGGCCTGGAGTGGGACGCGGTATTCCTTGTGGGCCTGGTCGACGGCACGATGCCGATCCAGCACGCCGAGGGCGACCCGGCCGCTGTCGAGGAGGAGCGCAGGTTGCTCTACGTCGGCGTCACACGGGCTCGGACGCAGTTGTCGCTGTCGTGGGCGTTGTCCAGGGCTGCGGGCGGCAAGCGCTATCGCAGGCGCAGCCGGTTCCTCTATGGACTCATCCCAGACAACCACCCGACAGCGCGGTCGACCGCCGCGAGCAGGCCGGAGCCGGGGCGCGCGGTAACGAAGCACTGTCGAATCTGCGGCGACAAGCTCATCGGCACGATTCCGACGAAGCTAGGCCGCTGTGAGAGTTGCCCGGTCGACCTCGACGAGACCCTGCTCGATCGCCTGCGCGAGTGGCGGATGGAGCGGTCGAGAGCACTCAGGGTGCCCGCCTTCGTGATTTTCACGGACGCGACGTTGCTGGCCATCGCCGAACAACGTCCTGTCGATGTGGCCGCGCTCGTGTCGATATCCGGCATCGGGGCCGCCAAACTGGACAAATTCGGGGCCGAGGTGCTCTCGCTGGTCTCCAGCCGACAGTGACCGAGAGTCGTGTGACGGGCGTCACGTGAACTTCTGGAAAATCGGTTGCACGGTTCGAGTCAAGGCCAATAACCTGCAATGGCGGGGCACGGAGTGCCCCGGAAACTTTCCCCAGCAGCGGACAGACGAGGAGGTGGCGATCGTGGAGATCTTCAACATGACCAACACGGTTGCCCCCCCGGTGTTCGGCGGTATCGCCCTGTCGGAATTCCGACGCGGCGAAAGCCCGCTGTCGAGCAGGGGTCTCTGGCTGACATGCGAGCACGTCCCCGTGCCCACCGGACACGCCCTGGGCTACCAGGGCGCGGATAAGCGCGCCCTCACCATCACTGTCGATGTTCCGACCATGCGGTCCGTTTCCTCGGGCTGGAGAACTTGACGCCACCATGTCAAGAACTCCTGGCTCCCGAGGCCGCGGACTCCGATACCGGAATCCGCGGCCTTTTTGTTTGTCCAAATCAGGTTTCACCAGCTCGAATCGTCACCCGAAGTCGACAGGTCACCACACTTAGTCAGGAGCTCCAGCGCATGTCAACCGCCACTGTTCCGCTCACTGGCGGAGCATTCACCGACCTGCTGGGTCCACCCGGATCCGGCGTAAGCGAATTGCTCGACGCGGCACCCGGTGCGGGCATGGAACTGCCCTGCCGGTCCACCGACAACCCGGACCTCTGGTTCGCCGACGCGCCCGCCGACCTCGAGCGTGCGAAGACTCTCTGCGGAGACTGCCCGGTGCGCACCGCGTGCCTCGCCTCCGCTCTCGCCCGCCACGAACCCTGGGGTGTCTGGGGCGGGGAGATCTTCGAACGCGGCGCGGTTATCGCGCGCAAGCGGCCCCGTGGCCGCCCCCGCAAGGAAGACCTCGCCCGTGACGCGGCCGAGCGTGCCGCCTGTCGGAACGAGGTCGCCGCGTGAACCCGCTCTCGATCCACCGCGTCAATACCACTCAGACCGAGGAAACCGCGCATATGTTGATGTATGAAAATCTCGCGAGAGCCCGACAGCTCGAGGCGGAGCGGGTGGCGCGCACGCACCGC
Source organism: Actinomycetota bacterium (assembly GCA_030857905.1). GTDB lineage: Bacteria > Actinomycetota > Actinomycetes > Mycobacteriales > Pseudonocardiaceae > Actinokineospora. Next base: position 2,625 of record JALZNB010000017.1, on the reverse strand, counting down.
CTGGTCCGCCGGTTGAGCGCTGCCAAGCGCTGGGACCGAGTCTCGAAGTGGGCGGCCAAGCGCGCCGATCGCGCCGCCGTCCGCTGAGACCTGTCCCGACAACTCGGCTCTGGGGAACCGCCCGCCACCGCACCCCGCGGTGGCGGGCGGTGTCGTTCAAGCCCCGTCTCCCGCCCCGGATTAGCATCGCCGTCGTGGCACACACTCATGACGGCATCGACTGGCCCGCGCGTCTTGTCCCGATGAGACGCACCGACGAGATCGAGGCCGAGATCAACTCGTGGGTCGCCGATCGGCTGGTCAACCCGCTGCCGGAACGCGCGACCGTCGTCGATGTCGGGTCCGGTTCCGGCGGGATGGCGGTGGCCTTCGCCGCGGCGCTGGGTGCACGTTCGGGCGGGCGGCTCGTGCTGGTCGATGCCGTCCCCGAGTTGCAGGAGGCGGCGAGGACCGTTGTTGAGGCCGTCGGGGCGGCCGACGTCGAAATCGTCACCGTGCTGACCGACCTCGTCGCAGACGAGTTGACCGACCTACCGCCCGCCGACCTGGTGTGGGCTTCTCGCGTGGTGCACCACCTGCCTGACGAACGACAGGGCGTTGCTCGCCTGGCGCGGTTGGTGCGTGCTGGCGGTTGGTTCGCCCTCGCCGAGGGCGGGCTGTCGACCCGGTGTCTGCCGTGGGATGTGGGAGTGGGGGAGCCAGGGCTGCAAGACCGACTCATCGCCGCGCGCGACACCTGGTTCGCCGAGATGCGAACCGGGATCGATGGTGCCGTCCGACTGCCGATCGGCTGGAACCGTGTTCTCGCCGACGCGGGCCTGCTCGACGTCAGTGCGTTCAGTTATCTCGTTGATCTTCCAGCGCCCGCGTCCGAGCAGGTCAGGCTGTCGGTGGCGGACTGGTTGCAGTGGCAGGCGGCGGTAGCCGAAGACCGATTGTCCGCAGTTGACCGGGATGCGGTGGCCCGGCTCCTCAACCCTTCCGGCCCGGACTGGGTCGGTGCGCGCGACGACGTCTTCGTGCTCGGCGCGTCCACCGTCCACCTGGCCCGCGCGGCGTAGCGTGTCTGATCATGACCGATGACGCCGAGGTGACCTGTTCCCTGTGCGGTCGATCGCGAGCGGACGACGACGCGCTCACCGCGCTGTCCTGGGTCACCGAGAACGACGAGCGTGGCCCCCGCTGGCTCTGCCCGGCCTGCGCGCGCACCCATGTCCGCGACATCGAGGGCAAACTTCCCGCCGAATACTGGTGACACAGTCCGCGGTGACCATCGCCTCTAGTCGTCGGCGAACCCGGGTTGCCACCGCGAAATGATGGTCCGCATCGAGAACTCGGCGTCCAACTGACACAGGATGCCCGTCGCGCCGCCGGTGACCCGCTGGATCAGCAGGTACTGCGGCGGCAGGTTGAGTGACCGGCCGGTCTTGAAGTCCTGGCCCCGCATGTCGCTGACCCGCTCGGCCTGCTTCTGCATCCACTTGCGGGTGAAGTGGAACGTCTCGACGGACGCGGGTTCGGTGAACGGAGCCAGGTAGGCCAACACGTCGTTCGGGTCGAGCCGCATCCCCTCGCGGACGAACCCCTCGGTGCGCATCAGTTCCAACAGGTCGCCCGGCCGTCCTTCGATCGAGAGTCGTGTCATCTGGCCCAGCGGCTTCGGCAGCCCGTCCGGCAGCCGCGCGACCGCGCCGAAGTCGATGACGCACAGCCGGCCGTCAGCGACGATCATGAAGTTGCCGGGGTGGGGATCGGAGTGCAGCAGCCCGACGCGCGCCGGTGAGGAGAAGTGGAATTCCGAGAGCAGCCGTCCCGCGCCGTCCCGTTCTTCTTTGGTGCCGCCCTTGATGATCGCGGCGAGCGGCTTCCCGTCGACCCATTCGGTCACCGTCACCTTGGGCGCGCTGGCGATCACCTTGGGCACGAGCACGTTGTCGTCCCCGGCGAACGCCTTGGCGAAGGCCCGCTGGTTCTCGGCCTCGGCCCGGTAGTCGAGTTCTTCGGTCATCCGATCGCTCAGCTCACGCAACAGCGGCTTGATCTCCATGCCGGGCGCGAACGGTTGAAAGAGCTTGCTGAACCGCTGGAGCTGCCGAAGGTCGGACAGCAACGCCTCATCCGCCCCCGGGTACTGGATTTTGACGGCCACCTGCCGACCGTCGTGCCACACGGCCTTGTGCACCTGCCCGATGCTGGCGGCGGCGGCGGGCGTGTCGGCGAACTCGGCGAACCGGCTCTCCCACCCCCGGCCGAGTTGCTGGGCCATCACCCGACGCATCGCCTGCGGTGTCATCGGCGGTGCGGCGGACTGCAACCGGGTAAGCGCCTCCCGATAGGGCTCAGCCAACTCATCCGGCATGGCCGCCTCGAATACGGACAGCGCCTGCCCGAACTTCATCGCCCCGCCCTTGAGCTGCCCGAGCACCGCGAAAACCTGCTCAGCGGTCTTGGCCGACAACTCGGCACTGACCTGATCAGCACTCTGCCCGGTGAGGCGCTTCCCCCAGCCGCCCACCGCCCGACCAGCCACCCCCAACGGGATACTGGCCAACCGCGCTGTCCGCGCGACAGTCTTGCGTGGCATCTCGGTCACCGTTCCGATTGTTCCCTGTCCACCCCCCACCC
>JALZNB010000589.1 GCA_030857905.1 Actinomycetota bacterium | reverse complement strand
AATGGGAGTACCGGGTGCTGCGCCGAGTGCGCGAACTCGCGGCCCGCGCCGAGCAGTTCGGCCTGGTGCTGCTGCACGAGAACTGCGCGGGCTGGGCGGGCGCGGACGCCAAGCGCGCGCTGGTCATGATCGAGGAAGCGCGCAGCCCGGCGCTCCGGCTGCTCTTCGACACCGGCAACGGGCTGGCCTACGGCTACCAGGCGGTCGAGATGTTGCCGCAGTTGATCGAGTTCGTCGAGCACGTGCACGTCAAGGATGGTCTGCCCGGTCCCGTGTGGCAGGTGCCCGGGCAGGGCGACGTCGACGTCGCGCGGTGCTTGAACCTGTTGCTGGACCACGGTTATGGCGGAGCACTGTCGATCGAGCCGCACTTGAGTCTGCGGCCGCACGAGCGAGACGGGCGGCCCGGGACGCTCGCGGGCTTCCTCGCCGCGGGGCGCGCGCTGGAGTCGTTGCTCGTCGAGGTCCGGTGACATGGCCGTGTTGACCGAAGCCGATCACGCCTTGCTGCTGCGGTTGCTCGCCCTGCCGACGGCGGGCCCGTTGGAATGTGCGGGTCCGGTCGAGTTGTGGGCGGCGCAGCGAGCGTACGCCGAGGCGAGCGGGTTCACCGTCGTGCGCCACGCGGCGGCATCGCTGTCCGATATGGACAGACACGGTGTACCCAAGACTGTGCTGGCCGCGGCGCAGGACCCTGCTTTCCTCTCCTGTCAACCGAGTCTGGTGTTGCGGCTGGGACCCGAACGACCGATCTCGCACACGGTGATGTTCAACGTCCACCTGGACACGGTCGCCGGAACGGAACCGGTGTCCTTCGACGGCTCGGTGTTCCGGGGCCGCGGCGCGATCGATGCGAAAGGGCCCGCGGTGGCCCTGCTGGCGGGCATCCGGGACGCGGCGGCACGTGACCCGGCGATCGGGTCCGAGGTGTCCGTACTGGTACAGGCGGTCTCCGGCGAGGAGGGCGGCGCCATGGGCACCTTCGGCACCCGACCGTTGCTCGAACGGGGATTCGTCGGTGCCCTCAACGTGTTCTGCGAACCGACCGACCTGCGCTACCAACCGCGCGCCACCGCGTCGGCCACCGCCAGGGTGCGCGTCCGCGGGGCGGGCGCGATAGACGACCGGCCCGGCGACGGACACAACGCGACGGTGCTGCTGGGTTTCCTCGCGGCGCACCTGGCCGAGGAACTCACCGGCGACACCGACGGCCACGCGTGCGTCGCGGGTCTGCACACCGGCACCCTGCACAACCGGGTGTACGGCTCGGGCGACCTGCTGGTGAACCTCGCCTACGCCACCGACGCGGCGGGCACCCGTCTCACCGGCGCCCTGGATCGCGCGGTGGCCGACGGCGTCGAGAAGTTCGCCAAGACGTTCGCCGCCGTCCCGGAACTGGCCCGTACGGCCGCCGACGCCGCCGAGATCACCTCGGTGGACTGGATCAAGCGCGACCTGCCCACCCTCGCCTGCCACGACCCCGCACTCGACGCCGTGATGGCGCGCGCGGGCGTGCCCGCATCGACCGATGCCGCGTTCACCTGTGACGCCATCTGGATGTCCGGCATACCCGACACCGCCACCGCGGTGCTCGGCCCCGGTGACCTCGCCGCCAACAACGCGCACGCCGACGGCGAGTTCGCCACGCTCGCCGACCTGACGGCCTTCGCCGACCAGGTCGCCAGGATCTTGCTCGCCTTCACGTCCTCGACGAGAACGGAACCCGATGACCGACCTTGACACCGCGGCCCCCACCACGGGCGTGCGGGTCCCCCAGGACGCGCTGCTGGAGTTCACCGCCGCGGTCTTCGTGGCACACGGCGTACCAGGCAGGCGCGCGAGAACCGCAGCGGCGGCCCTGTGCCACGGCGACATCACCGGCACCAGCTCGCACGGCCTGGTCAACCTGACCCGGATATACCTGCCGCTGCTGACCTCAGGACGATCGCGGCCGAACGCCGAGCCGCAGATCATCGCCGACAAGGGCGCGTCGGTGCTGCTGGACGGGCGTGGCGCGCTGGGGCTGTGGTTGGCGGGCGAGGCGATGGACCTGGCCACGGCGCGGGCGGCCGAGTACGGGATCGGCATGGTGTCCGTGCGAGGGGCGACGCACTTCGGCTGCGCCGGGTACCACGCGCTGCGGGCGGTGGAGCAGGGCATGGTCGGCATGGTCGCGTCGAACTGCGGCCACCAGCGAATCGCGCGGCCACCGCGCGGCCGGGTCCCGATGCTGGGCACGAACCCGTGGAGCATCGCCGCGCCCGCGGGTGAGCACGCGCCATTCCTGCTGGACATGAGCACCACAGCGGTGCCCACCGGCAAGGTGCGTGCCGCCGCGCGGTCGGGTTCATCGATCCCACCGGGCTGGCTGGCCGACGATCAGGGCGCACCCGTCACCGACCCGGCGGGTCTCGACCGGGGTGAGGCGCACCTGACGTGGCTGGGAGCGCCAGGCAGCGGTGAGTACAAGGGTTTCGGGCTCGGGCTGATGGTCGAGGTGCTGGCCGCCCTGCTGCCGGGAGCGGGCCTCGGGCCGTCGCCCGCCGCGCTGGCCGCGGACCGGGCGCCGGACGACGACATCGGCTTCCTGGTGCTCGCGTTCTCCAGTTTGCGAGAGCCCGACGAGTTCCACCGCGACGCGGGCTCGCTGTTCGGCTCCCTGCTGGGGTGCCCACCGATCGTGCCGGGTGAGCGGGTGTCCTACCCGGGACAGCCGGAAGCCCGCCGCACCAAGGAGTCCGCCACGCTGGGTGTCGCGTTGCCCCGAGCGGTCTACACCGAGTTGGGCGAGGTCGCCGCCACCCTCGGCCTGACCGTGCCCGAGGAGTGCTGATGCGCGTCGGAATCGTCGGCCTCGGGGTGATCTCCCGGTTCTACCTGGCCGCACTGCGCGAAAGCGGGCCACTGCGGCTCGGGGCCGTGTGCGATCTTCGACCGGAGGCGCTGGCGCCCTATCGTGACGAGGTGCCGTGCTGGCGCGACCACCGCGACATGATCGCGGCGGGTGGTCTGGACGCGGTGGTGGTCACCGTGCCCAACGACCGGCACGTCGATGTCTGCCACGACCTGCTCGACGCCGGTTTGCCGGTGTGCGTGGAGAAACCCCTGGCGACCCGGCTCGACGACGGTGTCGCGTTGGCGCGGCTGGCTTCGGCGCGCGGAGCGGTGCTGTTCACCTCGTTTCACCGTCGCTACAACGCGCGCGTGCTGACCTTGCTCGACTCCTTGCCACGGGACGTGCCGATCGAGTCGGTGCGGGTCCGCTACCTGGAGCGAATCGAGGACCACGTCGGTAGCGACCGCTGGTACCTCGATCCGGGGCGTTGCGGTGGCGGGTGTGTCGCCGACAACGGGCCGAACGCGTTCGACCTCGCCCGGTTGTTCCTCGGCCCGCTCGATCTGTCCACTGTGGACATCACCCGGGACGCGGCCGGTATCGACCGGCAGGCGGTTGTCGAGCTGTCGTCGCACTCAGGGGCTCTGGCGACTGTCGAACTGGACTGGAGCCATCCGGGCGAGGTCAAGGACGTCGAGGTGCGGCTGGCGGACGGGACATCGCGAGTCGCGGACATGCTGGCCGGTTTCACCGGGTTCAAACAATCACTGTGGCACGAGTACGCCGGTGTCCTGCGCGATTTCGCGCGTGCGGTGCACATCGGTGGCACCGACCACGCGGGTCTGGCGGCATTGGGCTTGGTCGACGCGGCCTACCGGGCCGAGCGTCGAGTGAACGAGGTCAGTCTGGTCGGGGAAGGACGAGCATGATCGAAGACGGCGACAAGCGCACCGTGGCGGGTGTCCTGGTGAAGGTACTGGTGCACCGCCGGGACGACCGGGGCATGCGGTTGGAGGACTTCGCCAGCCGGTGCGTGCGCAAGGGTGAGGTGCACGAACTGGTCACCACCGACCACGACGTCGCCGACACCAGCATCGACCGGGTCGGGTTCCTCGGGTTCACCGAGATCGCCACCGGCGGCGTCATCGACCGCGGCGACGAAGTGCGCATCGGCGATCGCCACATCGGCACGGTGTTGGGCTTCGACGCCTGCCACTTCCCCAACCACTACAACATCCTGATCCACCGCGACGCTCCGGTGACCGGTCGGGAGATCGAGCTGACCCCGGAGTCGACTGTCCACTTCATCCAGTCCGAGCCCGCCGCGAACCGAGTCGCCCGGTGACACGCGTGATCATCGCGGGCGGCAGCCTGGCGGGTCTGCTCGCGGCGCGGGCGGTGCACGACATCGCCGACGAGATCGTGATCGTCGAACCGGACGACCTGCCAGACGGCCCGCACAACCGGGCGGGGGCCGCGCACGGCGACCAGTTCCACATCCTGCTCGGGATGGCCAGACTCCAACTGGAGCACTGGTTCCCCGGTCTGCTCGACCGCCTCACCGCCGATGGCGCCGTCCGCTGCTCGACCGACGACGACGCCCGCATGTACGTCGACGGCCGGATGCGCCCACCCATCCCGGGTGATCACCTGTTGCCGATCCTGCGTCCGCTGCTGGAATGGCACATTCGCCGCGAGGTGCTGGCCACGACCCGGGTCGTGCGCGATCGCGTGGTCGGACTCGCCACCGCGGCGGGAAAGGTCAACGGTGTGCACTTGGCCACCGGAGGCGTACTCGACGGCGCGGACATCGTCGTCGACGCCACCGGCCGGTCCTCCCGCCTGGCCGATTGGCTCCTTCGCCTCGGCTACCAGCCGCCGCCCAAGCGCCGGATAAACCTGGACCTGGGCTACGCGACGACCATGTACCACCGCCGTCCCGGCCAGCGCCTCGACGGATACCTGGCTGTCCATTCGGTACGGTCGTCGCGGTGGCCCACCCCGGGGGTGAGCTGTGTCGCACCCGCGGGACCGGATCGCTGGATCTGCACGGTGTCCGGCTACGGGTCGCAGCGCCCCACCCGCGACCTGCCCGCGTTCGAGGTTCGCTGCCGGGATGAGCCCGCGGCGGCGTTCGCGACAGTGGTCCGAGACTGTTCTCCCGCCGGGCCCGTCGCCATCCACCGGGTTGCGCACAGCCTGCGGCGGGACTTCCACGAACTGGACCGCTTCCCCGAAGGACTGGCCGTGGTGGGTGACGCGGTGGCGGCATTCAACCCGATCTATGGGCAGGGCGTGCCGTCGGCGGCGCTGCACGCGTCGGCGCTGCGCGCGTGGCTCGAGTCCGGTGAGGACATCCACGGCTACTTCCACCGGCTCCGCGTGCTGGTCGACGCGGCGTGGCACACCTCGGTCATCGAGGATTTCCGGCTGCCCCAGGTAACCGGCGACCGGCCGCGCGGGCACCGACTGATGCGGGCGGTGAGCGGGGTGATCGGTCGGGCGTCGATGACCGACCCGGTGGTCGCGCGCAGGTTCGCGGACGTGATCAACATGCGGATACACCCGAAGGAGCTGGTCCGTCCGCACGTCCTGGGACGGGCACTGGTCGCGGAAGCCCGCGAACGCCTGTCGTTCAACCACGACTGACCGGTCCATCGGTGACAGCCACCGATGGACCGGTCC
>JALZNB010000573.1 GCA_030857905.1 Actinomycetota bacterium | reverse complement strand
CCGTAGACCTCGTCGGTCGAGACGTGGACGAACTTGCCGACCTCGGCCTCCAACGCGCCCTGGAGCAGGGTCTGGGTGCCGATGACATTGGTTCGGACGAACTCGACCGAACCCTCGATCGACCGGTCGACGTGCGACTCGGCGGCGAAGTGCACGACCAGGTCGACCCCGGCCATCGTCGCGCTCACCACGCCGGGGTCGCAGATGTCGCCCTCGACGAACCGCAGCCGGGGATTGTCCGCGACAGGCGCCAGGTTCTCCCGGTTGCCCGCGTAGGTCAACAGGTCTAGCACCACGATCTCGGCATCTGCCAGCGCGGGGTAGACCCCGGTCAGCGCTTGCCGTACGTAGTGCGAACCGATGAACCCGGCACCGCCAGTCACCAGCACCCGCATCTGGGTCCCCAATCTTCGGCACGTCTGTGCCATCAAGTGTTCCACGAAGCACAGCGGGCAACCGCCATGCCCACCACGCCGTGTTATCGGTAGCAGGACTGAGAGCCCTACCGATGGAACCTGGGTAATCTAATGGTGGCCGGGAAGGTACGGGGAGGAGCGTGCGTGGACGAGCGTGCGCAATTGGGGTCTGACAAGGCGGTGGCGGTCTCGGACGCGCCCCCGGCGGAGCCGGTTGCGGAATTGGTGTCCCCACCCCAGGCCCACGGGCCCCGTGGCTGGCGGCGGGCAAGCAGCGTCCTCATCCGGGCGTTCGCTCTCGCCACGTCGATTGTCGTGCTGTCCGCCATGGGCTACGGGTGGTGGAATTTCGGGGACCTAGACGACAACACCGTGACCACCGACGTCATCTCCCCCGACGTCGCGGCAGGCGGGCCGGAGCCGCTCGACGGCGCGGTCGACCTGCTGCTCGTCGGCATGGACAGTCGCACCGACGCCTTCGGCAACCCCTTGCCCAAGGAGGTGTTGGAGCTACTCAACGGCGGCAAAGTCGATGGCGAGCGCAACACCGACACGATGATCCTGGTGCACATTCCGGTCGACGGCAGGCGCGCGGTCGCCTTCTCCTTTCCGCGCGACTCCTGGGTCGACATCGGCGAGGGCTTCGGCAAGCGCAAGCTCAACTCGGCGTTCGTCTACGCCTACAACGACACCAGGAAGACTCTGGGCGAGCAGGGCGTCACCGACAAGAAGGAACTCGACGCCCGCGCCACGGTGGCGGGCCGCAAGAACCTCATCTCCACCATCGAACGTCTCGTCGGCAACGCGGTCACCATCGAGCGCTACGCCGAGGTGAACCTGGCCAGTTTCTACGAGGTCACCAAAGCCATCGGCGGCGTCGAGGTGTGCCTGCGGAACGCGGTCGACGAGGAGAAGTCGGGCGCGAACTTCCGCGCGGGCAGGCAGACCATCTCCGGCAAGGAAGCACTGTCGTTCGTGCGCCAGCGCTACGAACTGCCCAACGGCGACCTCGACCGCATCGTGCGTCAACAGGTGTTCCTCGCCGCGCTCGCCGACAAGGTGCTCTCGGCGGACATGCTCACCAACCCGTCGCGGGCACGGGACCTGCTCTCGGCGGTGCAGCGGTCGGTAGTGCTCTCGAAAGGGTGGAACCTGTCCAGGTTCGCCGCCCAGATGCAGGGTCTGAGCAGCGGAAACATCGAGTTTCGGACGATTCCGACGCAGGGCGACGCCAAGATCGGCGGCGCCGACGTGATCAAGGTCGACCCCCTGCAGGTCCACGAGTTCGTCGCGGAATTCGTCGGCGAGGCGAACGACAAGGCGTCGCCGTCGCGACCGCCGTCGACCACGGCGAAACCGACGTCGTCAAGGCCCGGCAGCACGACCGACCCGCTGCCCGAGGGGACCGGGGTGTCGACCTCGACGGCCACATCCGGCATCGAGGCCATCACCGTCGACGTCCGCAACGGCTCAAACACGCTCGGCCTGGCCTCGACGGTTCTCGACAGCCTCACCGGACTCGGATTCGTCCGGGGTCAGACCGGCGACGCGTCCGTGCAGAACCTCTCGGTTGTCCGATACGCGGCTGGTGAGCTGGCGGGTGCGCAGCGGGTGGCCAAGTCGCTGGGCGGCGTATTCACCTTCGAGGAAGACCGCACCCTGACCGCCCGGCATGTGCGCGTGGTCCTTGGCACGAACTACGCGCCAGGCCAGAACGGGCCCGCCTCGCTGGCAGGCGAGACGCTGCTGCAACTCGAACCGACACCGACCGGCACCCGGCCATCGACAACGCCTACACCGTCCACAGCACCACCGACGAAGATCGATGCGGGCGGCTCCACCTGCGTGAACTGACAGCGAGTTCGGTCACCATCCGTGGCTGACCGGGTCGACACCCGGTCGCCTCGGGCATCGTTATCTACGCTGGACCTGGTGTGCGGTGAAGGCGAGGAGGCGCAAGTGACCGAACAGACCGTAACCAGGCGCACGTCCCGCCTGCTCATCGCCGGTCGCGTCGTAGTCGCTCTGATGTCGGTCGTCACGCTCACCGCGATGGGCATCGTGTGGTTCCGCATCGACAAGTTCCAGGAGAAGGTCACCACCACCAACGCCGTCGTCAAG
>JALZNB010000572.1 GCA_030857905.1 Actinomycetota bacterium | reverse complement strand
GGCTGCACCAACGCCCCGCCGCCGCCGCTGGTCACCACCGAGGTGGCGCGCACCGAGCCCACCCGCCTGGTCGACCTGAAAGAGGTCGTCGTCGGGGTCACCAGCGTGAACGGCGGCTACAACCCGCACAAGCTCGCCGACCAGTCGACCATCACCACGGCCCTGGCCTCGGCCCTGCTGCCCTCGGTGTTCCGGCCCGGACCGGACGGCGCCCCCGTTCTCGACCGCAACCTCATGGTGTCGGCCGAGGTCACCCAGGCCGAGCCGTACACGGTCACCTACCGGCTGCGGCCGGAGGCGTCGTGGTCGGACAGCGCGCCCATCGCCGCCGAGGACTTCGTCTACCTGTGGGAACAGCTCCGTGAGGCCCCCGGTGCGATCGACGGTGCCGGGTACCGGCTGATCGACAACATCTCCGCGCGCGAGGCGGGCCGGGTCGTCGAGGTCACTTTCGACAAGCCGTACCCGGGCTGGCGTTCCCTGTTCTCGGCCTTGCTGCCCGCGCACCTGTTCAAGGACATCCCCGGCGGCTGGACCAACGTGCTGCGGGAGAACTATCCGGTCACCGGTGGCCCGTTCGCGGTCAAGAACCGCGACACCGACCGGGGCGAGGTGCTGTTGGAGCGCAACGACCGCTACTGGGAGGCCCCGGCCGCGCTCGACCGGATCATCCTGCGTCGAGGTGACCTCGTCGGGGTCACTGGTGCCCTGCGTTCCGGCTATGACCAGGTCGCCCTCGGGGCGCTGAACGCCGAGGGTGTCACCGCCATGGCCTCTCTGGCGCCCATGGCGACGATGAAACCCGTTCCGCGCCCGGCTGTGGCCACCGTGCTGTTGCGGCCCGCAGGCGCCGCACTGGCCGACATTCGGGTTCGCTCCGCGATTTTCGCGCTTCTGAACCGCCCCGCCCTGGTCAAGGCCGGTACCGGGGGTGGTCCGGCCGCCGAGCTCATCGCCAACGCCCAGGTCCTCCCGCCGACCGCCACCGACTACACCCCCACCGGCCCCGTGCCCGATCCGACGCTGACCGACGGCCTGCTCACCCAGGCGGGCTACACCAAGCCCGCGGGCACGTGGGTCTCCGCGGCGGGCGCCCCCCTCGCCCTGGCCATCGCGGTGCCGCTGGACCGGCCGGACTACCTCGACATGGGGCGTGAGGTCCAGCGCCAGCTCACCGCGGCGGGAATCCAGTCCCGGCTGACCACGCCTGAGGGCGAGGAGCTGTTCGCCGAACTGCTCGCGCCCGGTCCGGCGCTCCCGCCGAGCGTGACCGGGATCGACATCGTCATCGCGCCCCAGCCCTCCGGCGGTGACCCGGCGACGATGTTGGCCACCCGTTTCGGCTGCGCCCCCGCCCCCGAGGGGCAGTCGCGGACAGTGGCGGCCAACCCCCTCGGTTTCTGCGACCCGGTCGTGCAGCAGGTCATCAACGCCACGCTCAGTGGTGCCATGCCGATGTCCGCCGCGCTCGAGACGATCGAGCCGGTGCTGTGGAGTCAGGCCGTCACGGTCCCGCTGTACCAAGAGGCGGACGTGCTCGTGGTGCGTCTGGAAATGTCCGGTGTCACCGCGGGCACACCCTTCGCCGGGCCCTTCGCCGACGCCGCGCGGTGGCGTCGCGGCCCGAAGTGACTTCGTCGCTCTCCGTGTTGGCGATCTGGCGGTGCGTGTCAACTGGTAACGGGTTAGTTGCACCATGCTGCGTGCTTGTCACCCTTTGGTCACGATCGACCTGCCAGAGGTGACCGGACCCACCGAGGGTTCCTAGCGTCCCCACCTAGTGCGCCGCCCAACGTTCGTTGGGGGCGTGATGGGTAGGGGCGTGACCCAGCCGGATCGGTCCCGGGTCATCCCAGTGCTAGGAGGGCACGTGTCAACTAAAAGATCAACACTGTCGGCGATCGCGGCGGTTGTCGGTGCGTCGCTCGTCCTGAGCGCGTGCGGCGGCTCAACGGGCAGCGATGGCGGCGGCGGGGCCAACGAGCCCAGCGGCGACATCGCGGCCATGGCCACCGCCAAGGGCCAGTCCGGCGAGGAGTACACGTCGCCGGAGATCGCGCAGTCGGACGCCGAGTTCGTCGTCTCGACGGACAACGTCTACACGGCGTACAACAACCAGGCGGCCGACGCCAACAACTCGTACAACTCCTTCGCGCTCGCGCAGGTGCTCGCGGGTGCGTACAAGGTGGACGGCAACAACAAGGTCCTGCTGAACAAAGACGTGATGGAGTCGGTCGAGCTCACCTCGGAGACCCCGCAGGTCGTCACCTGGAAGCTCAAGCCGGGTGTCACCTGGTCCGACGGCGAAGCGTGGGACTGCGACGACTTCTACCTGACCTGGCTGTCCAGCACCGGCAAGTCCAAGGGCGCCGACGGCAAGGACCTGTTCACCTCGGCCAGCACCACCGGCTACGAGCTGATCGACAAGGTCGAGTGCGCCACCCCGACCGAGGTCAAGACGACCTTCGGCAGCAGCTACCCGGACTACAAGGCTCTCTTCGGCATCGGCCTTGACATCCTCCCCGCGCACATCCTGGAAAAGGGTGCCGGCGTCGAGGACATCACCAAGGTCACCCCGGCGGGCGACCTGGCGACCGTCACCAAGGTCGCCGAGTTCTGGAAGACGAAGTGGAACGGCTTCGACGCCGCGCTCATGCCCGCTTCCGGCGCGTACCAGATCACCGCATACGAGCAGAACAACTCGGTGACCCTGAGCCGCAACCCGAAGTTCACCGGCAAGCCCGGTGGCCCGAAGACGATCGTCCTTCGCGGCATCTCCGACCAGGTCGCCCAGGCCCAGGCGCTGGAGAACGGTGAGGTCTCGGTCGCATCGATGGCCCAGCCGGACGCCAACGCCGCCGAGCGGCTGCGCGGCCTGTCCTCGCAGGGTGTGACCTTCGGTGCCTCGAACGGCCTGTCCTTCGAGCACCTCGACCTGAACTTCAAGAACAAGTGGCTCGCCGATCCGGCGGTCCGCAAGGCGTTCATGCAGTGCGTCAACCGTGACGAACTGACCGAGAAGCTCATCCGTCCGGTGCTGGAGAACGCCAAGCCGCTGGGCAGCCTGGTCTTCGCCCAGTCCGACGAGGGCTACACCGACAACTACGCGCAGTACAAGGGTGACGCGGCCGAGGCCAAGAAGACCCTTGAGGGCGCGGGCTTCACCTTCGGTCCCGACGGCGTGGCGACCAAGGACGGTGCCAAGCTCTCGCTGAAGATCGCGCACACCGACATCCCGAGGCGCAAGCAGACCGTCGAGCTCATCCAGTCGCAGTGCAAGGCCGCGGGCCTGGACATCGTCGACGACACCGACCCGAACTTCCTCGACACCCGGGTCAGCAAGGGTGACTACGACATCGCGCTGTTCGCGTGGTCGGCGGCCCCCTTCAAGTCGCCGCAGAAGTCGATCTACGAGACCGGTGGTGGCCAGAACTGGTCGGCATACACCAACCCGAAGGTCGACGCCGCCTACAAGGACGCGGTGAGCAACCTTGAGCCCGCCGACGCCCGCAAGGCGTACCAGGAGGCCGACAAGGTGATGGCTGAGGACAACTACTCGCTGCCGCTCTACCAGCTCCCGAACATGTGGGCGTTCAAGGGCATCGACAAGGTGTACTTCCAGTCGTACTACGGCGCCCTGTGGAACGCGAACGAGTGGGTCAAGACCTCGTAGTCGATTCGCCGCCCCCAGCGGCTGATCTTGGTCGAGCACATGGAGGGGCCGGGCAGGCGTCCGGCCCCTCCATGTGGGCACCTGGCTTGGGACGGCGCACACTGACCAGGCCAGGCCCGAGCAGGCTCACCAGCCGCCTGGGTCCCCACCGAGGAGCACTGACGTGATTCGCTTCATCATTCGACGGCTGCTGATCTCGATTCCGATCCTGCTGATCGGCAGCTTTCTCTGTTTCATGATGGTTGCCTCAGCGGGCAACCCGATCGGTGAGCTGCGGTCCAAGCCCGGCGTCACCGAGGCGCAGATCCGCGACCTGGAGGCCAGTCTCGGCCTCGACCAGCCGGTGATCGTCCGCTACTGGAACTGGCTGCTGGACTTCCTGCAGGGCGACTGGGGGCAGAGCATCGCGCTCGGCCAGGCGAAGGTCCAGATCTTCGACGAGGTGATGCGCGCGCTGTGGGTGACCGCCCGCCTGGTCATCGGCGCCGAAGTCCTCGCCATCGTCCTCGGCGTGTCCGTCGGCGTCCTCGCCGCGGTGAAGCAGTACTCGATCTTCGACTACCTCGCCACCTCCAGTGCGTTCCTGATGTTCTCGATGCCGATTTTCTGTGTCGCGGTCATTCTGAAGACTTACGGCATCCAGTTCAACAACGTTTTGGAGAGTTTTGGCCTCGACCGGTGGTTGAGCACCGTCAGCCCGGCGGCAGGCGGTTTCCAGGGCGGTTTCGGTGAAGTGATCTTCAAGTACACCGGCACGTACCTGTTGCCGACGCTGAGTCTCACCCTGATCAGCTTCGCCGCGTACAGCCGGTTCCAGCGGTCATCGATGTTGGAGACCCTGCACTCCGACTACGTCCGCACCGCGCGCGCCAAGGGCCTCTCCCAGCGCAGAGTGATCTTCCGACACGCGTTCCGCAACGCGATGATCCCGGTGACGACCCTGTTCTCGCTGAACTCGGCCGCACTGTTCTCCGGCGCGATCATCACCGAGACGGTCTTCGGCTGGAAGGGAATGGGCAACCTGCTCGTGCAGTCCGTGCGGACGTTCGACCCCTACATGCTGATGGGCTGGTTGATGGTCGTCGCCGGTCTGGTCGTCGTGTTCAACCTGGTTGCCGACATCATGTACGGCATCCTCGACCCGAGGATTCGTCTTGGCTAGCGACCCGACTCCCGCGCTGAACCCGGTTCAGCCAAGCGGGCAGCCCACCACCACTTCGGACGCCGTCGGCACCCGCGTCAGCGAGTTCGACGCGACGAAGGCCCGCAAGCAGAGCACGCTGATCATCAAGCGGTTCACCCGACACCGGTTGGCGATGACCAGCCTCGTGGTGTTCGTGCTGATCGACCTGTTCGGCTTCCTCGGCCCACTGTTCTGGACCGTGCCGGTGGAAAGCACGTCCGGCAGACGCTTCGAGCCGCCGAGCGCGGCTCACCCGCTCGGCACGATCCAGACCGGCAAGGACATGCTCGCGCAGCTCATGCGCGGCACTCGGCTCTCGGTCCAGATCGCGCTCGTCGTCGCGCTCGGCGCGACCTTCGTCGGGGTCATGCTCGGCTCGCTCGCCGGTTACCTGCGCGGCAAGACCGACAGCCTCATCAGTCGGTTCATCGACCTGATGCTGATCATCCCGCCGATCGCGGTCGCCGCCATCCTGGTCAGGGGCATCGGCGGCTCCTGGTACATCGTGGCGATCATCCTCGCGGCGTTCGCCTGGATGCAGATGGCGCGGATCACCCGAGGTGAGACGCTCTCGCTCGCCCAGCGCGAGTTCATCGAGGCGGCCAAGGCCTCCGGCGCGGGCACCAAGTGGATCATCACCCGTCACCTGATCCCGAACATGATCGGTGTCATCACCGTCAACGCCACCCTCGCCGTGGCGACCGCGGTGCTCGCCGAGGCCGCGCTGTCGTTCATCGGTCTGGGCGTGCAGTCGCCGGACACCTCGCTCGGTCTCATCATCGCCGAGAACTATTCGCAGATCACCGACCGGCCGTGGCTGTTCTGGGGGCCGTTCGTCGTGGTCGTGCTGCTCTCGCTCGCGGTCAACTTCATCGGCGACGGCCTGCGTGACGCGTTCGACCCGAGGCAGACGAAGGTGCGTGCCTGATGACACTTCTCGACAACGAACGGGTGCCCACCGACGCTGTTCTCGCCGTGGAGAACCTGTCGGTCACCTTCCCCACCGACGACGGCGACGTCCGCGCGGTGCGCGATGTCAGCTACACCCTGCGGCCGCGCGAGGTTCTCGGCATCGTCGGTGAGTCCGGTTCCGGCAAGTCCGTGTCGTCGATGGCGATCATGGGCCTGCTGCCGGGCAACGCCAGGATCACCGGCTCGATCCGCTACCGGGACCGCGAGCTGGTCGGGCTGCCGTACAAGAAGCTGCAATCGGTGCGCAACAACGACATCGCGATGATCTTCCAAGATCCGATGACGTCGTTGAACCCCGTCTACACGATCGGCTGGCAGCTCGCGGAGGCATACAAGGCCCACCACGAGGTGTCGAAGAAAGCGGCGTGGGCCAAGGCCGTCGAGGCACTGGAACTGGTCGGCATCCCGCAGCCGGACCGGCGCGCCTCGCAGTACCCGCACGAGTTCTCCGGCGGTATGCGCCAGCGGGTCGTGATCGCCATGGCGATCATCAACGACCCGGACGTGATCATCGCCGACGAGCCGACCACGGCGCTCGACGTCACCGTGCAGGCCCAGATCCTGGAGACGCTGCTGCGCATCAGGGACGAGACGAACGCGGCCATCGTCATGATCACCCACGACCTCGGTGTCGTGGCTGGCATGGTCGACCGGGTCCAGGTGATGTACGGCGGCACGGTCGTCGAAGCCGGGCCGGTGGACGAGCTGTTCGAACACCCCCGGATGCCCTACACGGTGGGCCTGCTCGGTTCGCTGCCCAACCCGGCCACGCTGGGCAAGCGGCTCACCCCGATCAAGGGCTCGCCGCCCTCGCTGATCAACATCCCGATCGGGTGCGCGTTCTCGCCGAGGTGCCCGCTGGCCATCGACGTGTGCAAGGAGAGCGAGCCGCCGATCGTGCCGACCGAACACGCGACGCACCTCACCCGCTGCCACCGGTGGGAGCACCTCGCCGCGCTGCCCGACCCGGAGAAGCTGTTCGACCACGAGGAGATCGGGATGGTGGAGAACCCCGCCGCGCTCACCCAGGCGAACCCCGACATCCCGGTGGCCGAAGACCTCGCCGTGGTGGATGAGCGGATGCACAAGCAGGAGGATCCGACCTCATGACCGACACCCACGCCGTGACCGAGGCGGCCGGGCACGCCTCGCCCCAGTCGAGCACGCCGCCGCTGTTGCAGGTCCGGGACCTGGTCAAGTCCTTCCCGGTCCGCGGCGGCGGGATCATCCCGCGCACCATCGGGCAGGTGCAGGCCGTCTCCGGTCTCACCTTCGACCTGAGCAAGGGCGAGACACTCGGCCTCGTCGGCGAGTCCGGCTGTGGCAAGTCCACGACCGGCCGGGCCATCCTCCAGCTGCACAAGCCCACCTCGGGTTCGGTGAAGTTCGAGGGCACCGAGTTGACCACGCTGCGCCCGGCGCAACTGCGTCCGCTGCGACGGGACATGCAGATCGTGTTCCAGGACCCGTACGCCTCGCTCGACCCGCGCTGGCAGGTCAACGACGTCGTCGCCGAACCGCTGCGCATCCACGGCTACGGCGGTGGCGAGAAGAACCAGAGCATCCAGCACCGGGTCGACGAACTGCTCGAACTCGTCGGCCTCAACCCCGAACACCGCAACCGCTACCCGCACGAGTTCTCCGGTGGTCAGCGCCAGCGCATCGGCATCGCGCGGGCGCTCGCGCTCGACCCGAAGATGATCGTGCTGGACGAGCCGGTGTCGGCGCTGGGCGTCTCGGTGCAGGCCGGTGTGGTGAACCTGTTGGAAGAACTCCAGGAACGCCTCGGCCTGGCCTACCTGTTCGTGGCGCACGACCTGTCGGTCGTGCGGCACATCTCGCACCGGGTCGCGGTGATGTACCTGGGCAAGATCGTCGAGATCGGTGCCCGCGAGGACATCTACGAGCGTCCCTCCCACCCCTACACCCAGGCCCTGCTCTCGGCCGTGCCCGTGCCCGACCCCCGGCGGGAGCGCGCCCGCCGCCGGGTGGTGCTGACCGGCGACGTCCCC
>JALZNB010000561.1 GCA_030857905.1 Actinomycetota bacterium | reverse complement strand
GGCGACGGCGAGATCCGCGTTGACCGAACCGACAACCACCCGCGCCGTGTCCACCCCTACGACCTTAGTGTGGATCTCCGTTGCCATTAGCGAACATGCGCATCTGTGAACGAATGCGTAGTCGGATGGATCCGTAATGCGACAATGTGCGTCACATGTGGAGCGTGGGTTCCCCGAGCGACTCGGGGGACCCGCGTTCGTCAGACCCCGATTCGGGCTTCGGCCCGATTCGGGCGCCGACCTCGGTCGGCGAGGTCTCACCGGCGTCGGTCGCGTAGCCCCCCGAGCGGCCGGCGTCGGTGAGACCGACCTACCCGGGTCAGCCCACCCGTTCGAGTTCGCGTTCGGGCCGCTCCACCTCGGAGAGCCCGGCCCGCTCCCGCAACCGCCGCAGCGGCCGCGGCGACCACCAGGCCGCGTCCCCGAACAGTCGCAGTACAGCGGGCACCAGCAGCATCCGCACGATGGTGGCGTCGAGCAGCAACGCCACGAGCATCCCGACACCGATGAACCGCATACTGGCCAGCCCGGACATCGCGAACGCCCCGGTGACCACGCCGAGCAGCAACGCCGCCGCGGTGATCATCCGTCCGGTACGGACCAGCCCGGCCCGGATCGAGTCGCGCGTGGACAACCCGCTCTCGCGCGCCTCCACCATCCTGGACAGCAAGAACGTCTCGTAGTCGGTGGACAGGCCGAACACCACAGCGCCGATCAGCACCATCATCCCGGCCTGCGCGGGCTGTGGTGTCACGCCGAGGAAGTCGGCGCCGTGGCCCTGCTGGAAGACGAACACCAACACACCGAAGGTCGCTGACAGGCTCAGCGCGCTCATGACCACCGCCTTGATCGGCAGCAACACCGACCCGAAGGCGAGGAACATCAACACCAGGGTGGCGCCGACCAGGATCACGACCATCCACGGAATCCGGTCGACGATGGAGTCGACGCTGTCGGCCACCAGCGCCGGGAACCCGCCGACCAGCACTTCCGCGTCGGACGGCACCGCGCGTAGGCCGTCGACGGCGTCGCGGGCCTCGTCGGACGACGAGTCGCCCGCCAGCGGCGCGGTGAAGGCCACGACATCGCCGCGCGCACCGCTCGGGGTGACACCAAGGACGCCCGGCACCTTGGCCGCTTCCTGAGCGAAGCTCTGCACGGCGGCCTGATCAGGCGCGATGCCGTTGGCGCCGCGCAGCACGATCTGAGCCGTGTTGTTGCCCGCTGCCGGGAAGTTCGCGGCGATGAGTTCAGCGGTGACCCGGTTCGGGTCGCCCGGTGGGAGTTGCTTCTCGTCGGCGCCGCCGAACCGAACGTCACCCAGCGGGAGGGCGAGCAGCACCAGCACGGCGACGATCGGCGCGACGAACAGCGCGGGCTTGCGCATCACGGCGTCGGCGACCTTGCCGAGCAGACGCGGCTCCTTCGACTTGCCCCGGCGTACCGAGAACTTGTCGACGCGATGGCCGAGGATGCCCATCAGCGCGGGCAGCAACGTCAACGAGACGACCGCCGCGATCGCGACGGCGGACATGCCGCCGTAGGCCATGGATTTCAGGAAGTCCATCGGGAAGACGAGCAGCCCGGCGAGCGCGATGACCAGCAGCGTCGCCGAGAACGCGACCGTTCGACCGGCGGTGGCGATGGTCGTCTTGACCGCCGCCGCGGGCGTCGCCCCGGCCGCGAGTTCCTCCCGGTATCGGCCGACCATGAACAGGCCGTAGTCGATGGCCATGCCGAGACCGAGCAGGGTGGCGACGTTGACCGCGAAGGTGTTGATCTCCAGGGCGAGGCTCAACAGCCGCAGAACGCCGAGCGAGCCGAGGATCGCCAAACCACCCACAAGCACCGGCAGCGACGCGGCGACGAGACTGCCGAAGATCAGAACGAGCAGGATGAGCGTCACCGGCAACGAGATCGCCTCGGCGACGGCGAGATCGGAGTTGGACCGGGCGGTCATCGCCTGCTCGGTCGGGACCTTGCCGCCAACCTGGGTCCGCACGCCGTCGACGTCGAGTTGGTTCTCGATGGCCTCATACGCGCTCAACTGGGCGTCGAAGTCGCCCGCCAGGGTGATGGTGGCCATCGCCATGCGCTTGTCGGGGCTGGCCAGCGCGGGCTGCTGGGCACTCCAGTAGTCGACCCGCTGGAGGATCTTGTCCTGCGGCAACGCGCTGAGGGCAGCGGACACCCGTCCCGCGACGTTCGGGTCGTCGACCGTGGAGCCGTCGGGCGCGGTGTAGAGCACGACGATGTCGGCCTGCCGCTGCCCCAACTGGTCTTCGATGATCGAATTGACCTGCGCGGACTCGCTGCCCGGGTCTTCGTAGCCGCCCTGGGTGAGCTTGTCGAAGACACCGAGACCCCACAGGCCGCCCGCGATGGTGGCCACCAGGACCGTGACCAGGACCGACCACCGCCGTCGGTGAACGATCTCTCCCCATACCGCGAACACCAGGCCCGCCCCTTCCGAGTGTCATCACGTGAGTTAACACCGTTCACTGAATACCGTGACGGTACTGTCGGTAAACGCTGTTCACAAGGCTCTGGAGAAAGAAATGACGCAGGCCACACGCCGTCGAGCCGAGACCGACCGCGACATCCGCCACCAAGCCCGAACACTGCTGGTCAACGACGGCCCACAGGCGGTCACCCTGCGCGCGATCGCCAGGGAACTGGGCATCACGGCACCCGCGCTGTACCGCTACTACTCCTCGCGCGAGGACCTGCTGACCCACCTGCGCACCGACGTCTGCAACGACCTGGCCCTCGAACTGGGACAAGACCTCAACGAGGTGGCCGACATCGACCACGTCGGTCAGGTCATGGCGGTATGCCGCGGCTTCCGGCGATGGGCGCTGGGACACCCCCAGGAATTCACCCTGGTATTCGCCTCACCCGCGGAACCGTCATCACTGTGCTCGGTGGGAAACCACGACGCCGGATCGGACTCGTTCGGCCGCATCTTCCTCGCGGTCGCCGGACGAGTGCTGGCCACCGGCGAACTCGCCTCGGCACCGGACGTACCAGAGGTACTGCGGGCCGACCTCGCGGTGTTCCAGGCGGATCTTTTGCGAACGATCGCGGAAACCGGCGTGCACGTGCCCGAATCACGCTTGAGCGTGGGGACCGCGTATGTGATCCTGCAGTTCTGGGTGCGGCTCTACGGGCAAGTGGCGTTGGAAGTATTCGGCCAATTCCCGTTCGAAGTCAGCGACTCGGCCCCACTATTCGAGTCAATGCTGGCCGAACTGGTGCGCGACGTGGGACTTGCCTAGTCCTCTCCTGGACCTATGCCCGGCGCGATGAGATCTAGTTCGCCTACACGATCACAGAAGCCCGGCACCGTGTTGCCGAATCGACTCAGGAAATCTCGAATGGATTCAGGTGGCCTCCGCCTAGCCGCGATCTGCTCGAGCAAGCACTGAACGGTCTCACGAGGGTAGAGATCGAGCTGGTCAAGCAAGAAATCGTCTGGGTTGACAGCATCAATGTCATACGGCGCGAGTGCCTCAGCGGGAAAGTCTTTGATGTTGAAGGTCACGATAATTGCCGCGTCACCGCGAGCAGCCGCAGCCAGCACGTGCCGATCCTTGGGATGGTTGGTCATCGCCTCGATGAGCGAGTCGTAGCCGGTGACCTCCGCGTCCGGGAAAGCGGCACGCATACGGTGAACTCGACTGCGGGCTTTGTCGACGGTAAGCCGGGGATCGATCCGAGGCAGAGTGCGTTCGACTTCGTCAAGGACATCCGCTGACCACAGTGGACGGAAGAGTTGCGCCTCGGCAAGGCGAAGCAGGAGATCGGTCAGCCGGATCGACACCAGGGTGCATGCGTCCAGAAACGCGGGAAATGCCACTTAACGAGTCTGGATGATCTCGTCGACGATGTCATCCAAGCCATCCTCGCCTGCCTCGCGTGTCAGCCCATCGAGAATCGCGCGGCGTTGATCGCGAGCTCGCTCCTGGTAGGCGATGACATCCGCGAGCAACACCCGGCGGTGTCGTCCTCGACGCTCGAACGGGACTTCGCCATCGATGAGAAGTTTCACCAGCGTTGGGCGAGAGATACTCAGCATGTCGGCGGCTTGTTGGGTGGTGAGCAGGGTGTTGTGCGGAGCTATGGTGATGGCCAAGCCATGCGACATCGCCTCGACCACGTTGCGCAAGACGAGGTACACCTCGTCCGGGAGAGGCACCTGGGTGCCGTCTGGCCCGACCAACGCGGCGCCGTCCTGCTTCGACCCGCTGAGCAACAGCGTCAGACCTGCCAGTGCATCGTCCTCATCCTTCGGAGGCAGGACGGTGTGCTGTTCCAGAGCTGCAGTCATCGTTCCCTCCCGGTAGCGACGATCGATGACACCAACTACAGCCTAAACGAAAAAACCGAAAGTCCGCTAGGTGAATGGGTCAACCGAGACCCACGCCCCGTGAGTAGCCCATCTCACGGGGCGTGCGCCGCTGGCCTGGGCTCTACAGGACGATGTTGACCAGCCTGCCGGGGACGACGATGACCTTTCGTGGGGTTCCGCCCGCGACGAGCACGGCCACCTTCTCGTCGGCCAGTGCCAGTGTCTTGACCTCGTCCTGGGTCGCGCCGGTCGGGACTGTGATTCGGGTGCGGACCTTGCCGTTCACCTGGATTGGGTACTCCACCGAGTCCTCGACCAGGTACCGCTCGTCGGCGGTGGGGAATGGGCCGTGGGCGAGTGAGGTGGAGCCGCCCAGTTTTGACCACAGTTCTTCGGCGATGTGTGGGCACAGTGGGGCCAGCATCTGCACCATCGCTGTCGCGATCATTCGGGGGCAGCCCGCGTTGAACTTCTTGGTGATGTGGTTGTTCAGTTCGATCAGTTTCGCGCCCGCCGTGTTGTAGCGCAGGTTGGCGTAGTCCTCGTGCACGCCCGCGATCGCCTTGTGCAGCGCGCGCAGGGTTTCCTCGTCCGGGTCGACGTCGGTGACCCGGACGGTGCCGGTTTCCTCGTCGATGATGTTGCGCCACAGGCGTTGCAGGAATCGTTGCGCGCCGATGACGTCCTTGGTCGCCCATGGCCGCGACACGTCCATGGGGCCCATGGACATCTCATACAGCCGGAACGTGTCGGCGCCGTACGAATCGCACATGTCGTCTGGCGTCACGACGTTGCGCAGGCTCTTGCCCATTTTTCCGTACTCTTGCTTGACTTCCTCATCGCCAAAGAAGAACTTGCCGTCACGCTCGACCACCTCGGACGCGGTCACGTGCACGCCGCGCTTGTCGGTGTAGGCGTATGCCTGGATGTAGCCCTGGTTGAACAGGCGGCGGTACGGCTCCTCGCCGCTGACCTCGCCCAGGTCGAACAGGACCTTCTGCCAGAACCGCGAGTACAGCAGGTGCAGCACGCCGTGCTCGACGCCGCCGATGTACAGGTCGACGCCGCCGGGGTCGCCTTCGGACTGCGGCCCCAGCCAGTATTGCTCGTTCTCCGGCTCACAGAAGCGTTCGTTGTCGATCGGGTCGACGTAGCGCAGTTGGTACCAGCAGGAACCGGCCCAGTTGGGCATGGTGTTGGTGTCGCGGCGGTAGGTCTTCTTGCCGTCGCCCAGGTCCAGTTCCACCTCGACCCAGTCGGTCGCGCGCGACAGCGGCGGGCTGGGTTTGGTGTCGGCGTCGTCGGGGTCGAAGGTCCTGGGGGAGTAGTCGTCGACCTCGGGCAGTTCGATGGGCAGCATCGACTCGGGCAGCGCGACCGGGTTGCCGTCCTCGTCGTAGACGATCGGGAACGGCTCGCCCCAGTAGCGCTGGCGGGAGAACAGCCAGTCGCGCAGTTTGTACTGCACGGTGCCGCGGCCGTGGCCGTGCTCGGTCAGCCAGTCGATCATCGTCTGCTTGGCTTCGGCGATGCCCATTCCGTTCAGGAAAGCCGAATTGATGGCCGGGCCGTCGCCGGTGTAGGCGTCGCCGTCGAAGCCGTCCGAGGGTTGGACCGTGCGGATGACGGGCAGGTCGAACGCGGTGGCGAAGTCCCAGTCGCGCTGGTCCTGGCCGGGGACGGCCATGATCGCGCCGGTGCCGTAGCCCATCAGCACGTAATCGGCGACGTAGACCGGGATTTCCTTGCCGTCGGCCGGGTTCACCGCGTGCGCGCCGGTGAAGACGCCGGTCTTCTCCCGGTTCTCCTGACGGTCCACATCGGACTTCATCGACGCGGTACGCCGGTAGTCGGCCACCGCGGCGTGCTGCGGCGCCGTGGTGATCTCGTCGACCAGCGGGTGTTCGGGGGCCAGCACCAGGTAGGTCGCGCCGAACAGCGTGTCCGGTCTGGTGGTGAAGACCTCGACGTTGTGCGCGCCGACCGCGAACCTCACCTGGGCGCCCTGCGAACGGCCGATCCAGTTGCGCTGCATCGCCTTGATCTTGTCCGGCCAGTCCAGCCGGTCGAGGTCGTCGATCAGGCGGTCGGAGTAGGCGGTGATCCGCATCATCCACTGGCTCAGGTTCTTGCGGAACACCGGGAAGTTGCCGCGCTCGCTGCGGCCGTCCGCGGTGACCTCCTCGTTCGCCACGACCGTGCCCAGCCCCGGCACCCAGTTGACCGGCGCGTCGGACAGGTAGACCAGGCGGTAGTCGTTCAGCACGGCGTTGCGCTCGGCGCCGCTGAGCGCGGACCAGTCGCGACCGTCCGGCGTCGAGCGCGTCCCCTGAGCGAACTCGGCTTCCAGCTCCGCGATCGGGCGGGCCTTGTCGGCCACGGTGTCGTACCAGGAGTTGAAGATGCGCAGGAAGATCCACTGCGTCCAGCGGTAGTAGTTCGGGTCGATCGTGGAGACTCGACGCCGCTCGTCGTGCCCCAGGCCCAGCCTGCGGATCTGGCGCAGATAGGTGTTGATGTTCTCCTCGGTCGTCTTGCGCGGGTGCTGCCCGGTCTGCACGGCGTACTGCTCGGCGGGCAGGCCGAACGCGTCGAAACCCATGGTGTGCAGGACATTGCGGCCGTTCATCCGGTGGTACCGGGCGAACACGTCCGTGCCGATGAAGCCCAGCGGGTGTCCGACGTGCAGGCCGGAGCCCGACGGGTAGGGGAACATGTCCTGGACGAACAGCTTGTCCTTGGGCACCGGACCGGCCAACGGCCCGACCGGGTTCGGCGCGTGGAACGTGCCGTGCTGCTCCCAGTGCTCCTGCCAGCGCCGCTCGATCCGTCCGGCCAGCCCAGCGGTGTAGCGGTGGCTCGGTACGGCGTCGGTGCTGGGGGGGACGTCACTCATCCGGGGTTCCTTCCACGCGGGTCCTGCGCCTGAAAATACGAAACCCCCCAGCCCGTCTCGGGCATGAGGGGTTGCCGCGCTCACCAACCTTGCTGGTCAGCGCGGCGAAAAAAGGAGCAGGTATGCCGTGCTCATGGGAGAAAGGATAGCGCATCCACTCAACTCGGTTGGCCCCGCGACACAAGCGCGACCGCCTGGGTGACCTGGGTCGGGGCGAACTCACCACCCCTGACCAGCGGCGGGACCGCTCACCCTGGCGCGAGGTCTGCCCCCGCGTCACATCATCAATACTGTCCACAGTGGATAGTCCTGGATCGGCGGACATGACGGGGAGCACACCGAACGAGGGTGTCCGGCAGACAGCTTCGGGGCCACCTCTTACCATCAACGGGTGAACCTTGTGCCGCTCGTGCCCATCGTGGCGGGACTGCCGCTGCTCATCGTCGGTTTCCTCGGCCTGACCGGACGGCTGCCACGCAACCGCTTCGGCGGCGTCCGCACTCCCGCGACGCTGCGCAGCGACGAGGCGTTCCGGCTCGGCAACAAGGTCGCCGGGATGCCGACGATGGCGGGCGGCCTAATCGGGCTGATCGCTGGGGCCGTCGCGTTCTCCCTGACCAGCACAGCGGGGATTTTGACCGTGTCGGTTATCGCCGTCGTGGGATCGCTCGGCATCACCGCGGCGGCGGGCGTGCTCGGCAACCGGGCGGCTGCCGCATTGCCGGAACCCGCCCCGGAGTTGCCCGCTGGCTGCGCGGGCTGCCAGTGCGGCGGTTGCGGCATCACCAAAGCTCTAACGCCCACCACAGCGCCAGCGACTGGTTGATCAGTTCCCCTTGACGTCCCCCGGGTGAGTGGCGAGCAGGGCGAGCGGCATCCCCTGCCTGCGCAGCACCCGACCCCAGAGATCCTGCTCGGCAGGCGCCATCACGTCGCTGGGCAGGGCGGGCACCACGATCCAGTCGCCCCGGTCGATCTCGGCCTTGAGCTGGCCGACGTCCCACCCGGCGTATCCGGCGAACACCCGAACACCGCGGAACTTCGGCGCGAGGACGTCCGGGTCGGCGTCTAGATCGACCAGCGCGACCGGTCCGCGTACCCCGATCAGCCCCGACACCCCTTCGAGGTTCTCTCCGGTGCGCATCGCGGCCAGGCACAGCGCGGTCTTCTGCTCGACCGGCCCGCCGACGAACACCGAAGCGGGCTCGCTCATATGCGGACCCCACGCGGGCAGCACATCACCGACCGGGACCTGACTCGGCCGGTTGAGCACCACCCCGAGCGTGCCCTCGCCCCGATGATCGATGACGTAGACGACCGTGCGACGAAAGTTGTCATCGAGCAGGCTCGGCGCCGCGACGAGCAGCGCACCAGGCTCAACGGATACGTCAGACGACACACCGGACATGATCCCATCCCGGCACACCGATTGGCCGGGTTATCCACAGCTCAAACCGGTTGATCTTCCGGCGGGCCCGACCCCGGGGAGTCACCGAGGGGTTCGGGAACAAGACCGGGGGGTCGCACGTTGAACGCTCACGTCGGTACCACCGTGTCCCCCGGGCTCAACCTGAAATCGCCTTCGTGGAATACCAGTCCGGCTGGAGCCACGTCGTGCCACGCGCCGTGAGGCGACCGGGTACCGATCGGATGGGCGGCCCTGTGACGGGGCCGCCCGTTCCGGTTTTCGGACGGCCGTAGGCTGGTTCTCCGTGAGCGCTTCCCCGGGTACCGCGGGTAAGGACACCGCGCACGAATCGCACCATGAGTCACATCACGGGCGGATCGGGCCGCGGCGACTGCTCGCGATCCCCGGCCTCCGCAAGCTTCTGTACAGCCGGTTCTCCGGCCAGTGGGCCGAGGGGTTGTTCCAGGCCGGGCTGGCGGGCGCGACCCTGTTCAACCCCGAGCGCGAGGCCGACCCGTTGGCGATCGCCGCCGGGTTCACCGCGCTGCTGCTGCCGTACTCGCTCGTCGGGCCGTTCGCCGGAGCGCTGCTCGACCGCTGGGACCGCAGGCGAGTGCTGGTGCTGGCCAACGTAGTGCGGGCCGTCTTGATCCTGGTGTCGGCCGCTGCTGTCGTTGGTGGCGTCAGCGGGACAGTGCTCTTCACGCTGGCCTTGGTGGTGATCGGCACGAGTCGGTTCATCGGATCTGGGCTGTCGGCGTCGCTGCCGCATGTGGTGCCGGTGCGCAACCTCGTGGAGGCGAACGCACTGGCCACCACCCTCGGCGCGATCGTCGCGGTGGCCGGAGCCGGGTGCGCGGTCGGGCTGCGCGCACTGTTCGGCGAAAACGACGCTGGGTCCGGGCTGACAACGTCGATCGCCGCGCTCGGCGTGATCGCCGCGGCCCTGTTCGCCGCACGGTTCCGACGAGGCGACCTCGGGCCGGATGAGGTGAACGAACCGCGACAGACGCTGGTGGCGGTGGCGCGCGGGTTGGCCGATGGGGCACGGGCCGCGATTCACACGCCAACCGTGCTCGCGGGTTTCGTCGCGCTACTGGCGCACCGGGCGGCGTTCGGGATCGCGCTACTGCTGACGGTGCTGCTCACCCGATTCCGATTCGACGCGGGTCTCGCCGGGTTGAGCCAGGTCGCGGGCATGTTCGGCCTCGGAATCCTGATCGCCGGACTGACCACGGCCCGCCTGGTATCCCGGTTCGGCAGACGCCGCACACTGTGCGCGGCGCTCGTACTCGGCGCGGTCTCGTCAGTCGCGTTCGGACTACCGATGACCATGCCGACGACAATGACCGCCGCGCTGCTGATCTCCTACGCGGGCCAGATCGTCAAGCTGTGCGTCGACGCGGCCGTACAGCGCGACATCGGCGACGAGGTCCGCGGTCGCGTCTTCGCGCTCTACGACACCCTGTTCAACCTCACCCAGGTGGTAGCGCTCGCGTTGGGCGCGCTGGTGGTGGCCCCGGACGGCGCCTCACCTGGACTGGTCATCGCGGCCGGGGTGAGTTACCTGATCGGGCTGGGTGGATTTGTGCTGGTCACCCGCGCAGAACGCAAACCAGCCACGTAAAAGCCGCGATTGGGCGCCTTGAGTTCACTCGGTCGACTCCGCACAGGACGTCGGCGCAATCGATCACCCGCAGTCACAGATTCGACCCGTACGCGGCAGCCAAGATCGGGAAGAACTCCCGGAACAGGCTCATATTCAAACCCATGATTTTCTGGTGGGAGTCCAGCGTCCTGGTGAGGTAGGGCCGAGTAGTGGGCTGACGAAGCGGTTGGCGAGGGTGGTCGCGCGATCGAGGTCTTGGTGGTCTTCGAGCCCGCGCACGGTACGAGCGATATCGCGGTAGCCCTCGGGCCAGGTGGCGGGATCGGGGATGGTGAAAGCGGCGGGCAGGGTAAGGATGGTTCCGCGTTGTTGTCGTCGGCGGACCTCGTTGTGCAGGGCGAGGTGGAGTTCGGCACCGTCGAGTTCTTCGCGCAGGGCGATCAGGACGAGGTCAGCGAGATCGCGGAACCGGATCGATGGCCCGCTGGGGTGTCGCTCATACATGGCGCAGATCTTGTCGGCGATGTGATCAATGACCGGGTAAAGGTGTATGTCAGGCCAGTCGTGAAGGCCATTGTTGGGGATGCTGGTCCCCAAGGGATGCCTGGTCGGTTGCCCTACGGGAACGTGATCGGCGACGAGGTCCACGCTGATCGTGTTCACTTTCTTGCCGCCCAAATAGGTCTGGAATCGGACGCGGGTGGCGTGGCCCTCACCGATCAAAGCACCGGCGTCGTAGAACTCGAACCGTAGGAAGTCCTCTTTGAGGTCTATCGCTGCGGCGACACGGAGTTTGGTCACCGCGTCCGCCAAGTCGCCCTTCGAGCGGCAGAGCAGGTCAAGATCACGGGTGTGGCGGGCCTGCGGATATCGGCGCAGGAGTGCCTGCCCTCCTTTGACCAGCCACCCATCGGGATCTTGGTGGAAGATGCGGGCCAGCAACCGTTCGTAGATGAACCGGTCCAAGACCTCACCTGAGGTCCCACCGGACTTCGCGGCCACGTTCTTGGCGCGATCGTTAATTTTGCGACGGAATGCCTGGGGAGAACTCACGTAGCGGCGTCCTCGTCGTCCTGGTCTCGATCATCTGGTTCGTCGATCACATCGTCACGGGCTTGCCCAGGGATACCGGCACCTGCGGGGAGCCTTCGCGTCGCGTCTGCCCATGTGGCGGCAAAGATGCCCTTGGTGAACTCCTGGCTGCCGAGGGGCAGGCTCGTCAGCCCAAGAGCAGGTGGCAC
Source organism: Actinomycetota bacterium (assembly GCA_030857905.1). Taxonomy (GTDB): domain Bacteria; phylum Actinomycetota; class Actinomycetes; order Mycobacteriales; family Pseudonocardiaceae; genus Actinokineospora. The sequence goes on along the minus strand of JALZNB010000561.1, from coordinate 18,115 downwards.
TTTTCTGCCGACAAACATTTTCAGGAACGATGAGCCCTGCGCCATCCACAGGCCTGGCCGGGGTTGGGTGTGGCGGGGCAGTCGAGGTTTGGCCAGTTCGTCGGCGAGATGGCCACCCTGATCGAGGAGGCGATCGATCAGAGCGCGCCCGTCGCGGCGCTCGACGCCGTAGTGGCGGGCCAGGTGTCCGATGCGGGCGGCGAGGCGGTCGACGTCGAGGCGGTCGCGGCGAAAGGCCTCGTAGATGATTTGGCCGATATGCCCGCCATCGGTGTGCTCGGTGAGCAGATCGACCACAGTGCGCTCTGCCGTCGTAGTCGGCAGCCCGTCGACCAGCACGACGTCGTCGGCGGCGAGGTCTCGGATCAGATATCGGACATCCTCATAGCGAGAGGTGCGCCGTCGCGGGACCGTGAGGGTGACGACGTTGGCGAGTAGATCTCCCCAACCGTTGACGTAAGCGGCCGTGGCATGGGAAAGCACCCCGCCATCCGGGTCCAGCGCAGGACGTTCCCATGCCGGAACCGAGGGCCTCAGCATGAGCCAGGTGACCCTCTCCCGTGTGAAAACTTCCGCTCCCACCGCCGTGCTGAGATAACAACCTTGCTGCACGCGTTCTAGCAGGTCAGCCCTCACAAGCCGCCCCAGTGTCATGGCGCTGACGCCGAGCGACTTCGCCTGGGCTGTCGTCACCAGACCCCACTGATCAGCAGTGAAGCTCCCCAGCTTCTCCACCGCGCGCGCCAGCTCCATGCAGCAAATATAACGTGCTCTGACGGAGAGAGTCACACTCAGGAGTGACTTTTGCTGCAATTAGATGTTACTTCTGATGCCTGACACAGCATCGGGTGCCGAGGAGCCGAAGTGGAACGGGTCGTGTTGGTTACCCGCGCAGAGCAGAAATCAGGCGAGTGAACGCGGCGGTGGGCACGGTGAGGTGACCGCCCTCGCGGTGCTTGGTATCGCGCAGCGCGGCATGGTCGGGGATGACTGCCGCTTCGACGCAGGTTCCGTTGGATTCCGTGAAACTTGAGGTCTTGAAGCTGGCCGATGTGAAGTCCGGCCGGGTGGCGGTCATCGCAATTGCTCCTTGACGTTTAGGCGAAACTCCTGGCCGCGTCAAGGATATGCCTGAGCGAGGCTTCCGGGCTCAACGCGTTTGCGACCAGTCGCCGCCACAGGCTCGCGTAGTCCGCCACGGCTTTGAGGTCGTCCAGGTAGTCGGCATCGTGCAACGTCTCCACGTAGACCATGTCCAGCGGGGGAGCCGCGGTGGGCGCCGGGATCTGGAGCATGGTGAAGGCGAACGTGCTGGCACGCCCGGGCGCATCGAAGGGGAGCACTTGGAGCTGCACATTCTTCCGCTTGGCGAGGGTTGCCAGGTGCTGCATCTGCTCGAACATCACCTGGTTGCCGCCGATTCGGCGACGCAGGCAGCTCTCGCTGAGCACGAAAACCGCTTCAGCGGGCTCGGCGCGGTAGTACAGGCGCTGCCGTTCGAGCCGCATCGCCACCACATCGTCCACGCCGTCAGCGGAAACTCGCACGTCGTCGACGAGTAGGCCGCGGATGTAGTCCTCGGTTTGGAGTAGTCCCGGGACCAGCTCGGCGCCGTAGTGCTGGATGAGGTTGGCGTCTGCTTCGAAGTCGTAGAACGGGCGTTGTTCGATGGGGACTGTGGCGCGGTGGCCGATCCAGCGGCCGCGTTGGCTGCGGGTTCTGGCGAGTTCGACGATCTCGGCCTTCTCTTCCGCCGAGTGCACGTCGTACAGGTCGAGCAGCATTTTGGCGTCGCCGGGGGTCAGGCCCTCTTTGCCGCGCTCGAACTTGGTGACCCTGGTGGTGTCGCGGCCGAGCAGTTTGGCGACGGTCTTGGCGTCGACGCCCGCTTTCAGGCGGGCTTCGCGCATGTAGATGGACAGAAACTTGATGCGGACCGTCGGAGTCATCGCCATGGAATCTCCTCCTGTGAAGTTCACCCGGTTGAGTTAACTGCTGACGAGCACTTGCGTTCCACTCTTAGCCAGACCAGGCTTGCAACTGCTGTGAAGCAGGAAACTACCGGAGGTTGTGATGAATCGCATGTCGAGTCCCCTGGTCCCGGTCACGCCCAAGCGGGAATGGCTGATCCGCTGTGAGAACACCAAAGGCGTGCTGTCGGTGTGCTCGATCGAGGCCAGTGGCGCGCAGATCCACCTGTGCGACTCGGAGGGAGAGGTGACGATCCTGGACGGCCCTCAGATCCTCGAATACCGAGCCGCGCTGGATGCCGCCATCGCGCAGGTCGAAGACGACCTACGCACCCGCCAGGCGAGGCGCGACGAGACTCCGGTGACCTAAGCGGGGTCGCCGTCCGGCGTGGAGACGTCGATACCCTGCCCGCGCGCCCATGTCACCAGCGCGGTCACGGCGTCGTCGTAGTCCATGGGGCCGTTGTCGAGGCGCAATTCCTTGAGGAACGTCCACGCCTTACCGACCAATGGACCGGGGGGTAGCCCCAGCACGCGCATGATCTCGTTGCCGTCGAGGTCGGGCCGAACGCGAGCCAGGTCCTCCTCGGCGGCTATACGAGCGATGCGTTCCTCAAGACCGTCGTAGGTGCGTTGCAACGCGTTGGCCTTGCGCCGGTTTCGGGTGGTGCAATCGGCGCGGACGAGCTTGTGCAGGCGGGGGAGCAGGTCTTCGGCGTCGGTCACGTATCGGCGGACGGCGGAGTCGGTCCACTCGCCCTTGCCGTACCCGTGGAACCGCAGGTGGAGGAACACGAGCTTGGCGACGTCCTCGGTGATCTCCTTGGAGTACCGGAGCGCGCGCAAGCGTTTGCGGACCATCTTCGCGCCGACTACCTCGTGGTGGTGGAAGCTCACTCCGCCGCCTTCGACGAACCGCCGCGTGTCCGGCTTGCCGATGTCGTGCAGCAGCGCGGCCAACCGCAGCACCAGGTCCGGGTCGGTGCCCGGCTCTTCCAGTTCGATGGCTTGGTCCAGCACGACGAGCGAGTGTTCGTAGACGTCCTTGTGCTGGTGGTGTTCGTCGATCTCCAGCCGCATCGCGGGGAGTTCGGGCAGCACGTGATCGGCGAGGCCGCTGTCGACCAACAACTCGACGCCCTGGTGGGCGTGGGCGCCGCAGAGCAGCTTCGACAGTTCGGCCTGAACCCGCTCGGGGGTGATCCGGGCGATCTCGGCGTTCATCGAGCGCAGCGCCTCCAGCACGCGGGGCACCGGGGTGAAGCCGAGCTGGCTCACGAACCGGGCCGCGCGCAGCATCCGCAGTGGGTCGTCGGCGAACGACTCCTGGGGGGTGGCGGGCGTGTCGAGCCTGCGTTCGGCCAACGCGGTCACACCATCGTGCGGGTCGATGAATTGCTTTGTCGACAAGTCGATGGCCATCGCGTTGACCGTGAAGTCCCGACGAACCAGGTCGGCCTCGATGGAGTCGCCGAACTCGACGTCGGGGTTGCGCGACACGCGGTCGTAGGCGTCCGCGCGGAAGGTGGTGATCTCGCACGTCGTGCCGTGCTTGGCCGCGCCGACCGTGCCGAAGGCGATCCCGGTGTCCCAGATCGCCTCGGCCCAGCCGGAGACGATCCGCATGATCTCCGGGGGCCGCGCGTCGGTGGTGAAGTCGAGGTCGTTGCCCGACCTGCCCAGCATCGCGTCGCGGACGCTGCCCCCGACCAGGTACAGCTGATGGCCCGCCCGCGCGAAGCGGTCGGCCAGGTCTTCGGCGACCGGGGACACGCTCGGGGCGGCCTGAGCAGGGCCGTTGGCACCTACGGATGCGCTGTTGGCGGCGGGCGACGTTCGGGACACGATGAATCAGCTTATTCGGTTGTCCACAGCCTCCCGCCAACTCCCGCCCCCATTACGCCGGTCGCACTACCATCGCGAACATGCCCCCGTCGCCGAAAAGATCCCGAGGTGCCCGCTCCGGGCGGCGTTTCCGGCGGCGTGGACGCAAACTCACCACGGTCGACGAGACCTCGGCCGGTGGCCTGGTCATCGACGCAGGCAACGACGCGGTCGCGCTGATCGGGCGCCTCGACCGGCGCGGGCGGATGCTGTGGTCACTGCCCAAGGGCCACATCGAGGCCGGTGAGACCCCGGAGCAGACCGCCGTGCGCGAAGTGCACGAGGAGACCGGCGTCCACGCCGAGGTGGTGCGTCCGCTCGGCGTCATCGACTACTGGTTCATGGCCGACGGCACCAAGCGCATCCACAAGACGGTTCACCACTTCGTGTTGCTCGCCCACACCTACGAACTGTCGGACGAGGACCCCGAGGTGACCGAGGTGGCGTGGGTGCCGATCGTCGACCTCGACATCCGACTGGCGTATGCCGACGAGCGCCGTCTGGTTCGCAAAGCGCGCCAACTACTCTCCGAGCAGCCGCTCACACCCGATCCGGCCGAGCGGAACCTACCCGAAATCGGACGAGCCTGACCGATGCCTGGAGACACCGTGCCCACTCGACCGCACCGCCGCGCGGTGGCCACGAAACGCGCTGTCCTGGCGGTGTTGACGGCGGTGTTGACGGTCTTCTGCGTGCCCATCTCGCCCGCGAGCGCCGCCCAGCAGCCGTCGAACCGCGTGCGCATCGACCTGGTCGAACTCGTCCCGCGCGTTGTCGACGCGTCGGCGACGTCGGTCACGATCAGCGGCAGGGTCACCAACACCGGCGACCGCAAACTCGAACGCCTTGAGGTGCGGTTGCAGCGCGGCGAGGTGCTCGACTCCGAGCAGAAACTGCGCGAAGCGCTCGCCGAGCCGCAGCGGACATCGGCGGTCAACCGCCCGGTCGTCAGCGGCACCTTCGAAGAGGTGGTGCCTGATCTCGCCCCCGGCGTCACCGCCTCCTTTCGGCTGACCGTCGGTCTCGGCACCGACCGCGGTGCGATGCGCTTGGACAAGCCGGGCATCTACCCCGTCGCGGTCAACATCAACGGCGTCCCCGACTTCGGAAGCACCGAACGCGTCGGCGCGCTGAGCACCATGCTGCCCGTGCTGGCCGTGCCAGGCGGGCCGGTGGTGGTGCCGCCGCCCAACCCGTCCCGGCTCGGCCTGCTGTGGCCGCTGGTCGACGCGCAACCGAGGTTGGTGCGTGAACGCTCGGGCGTCGTGCCCGCTGTCCTCTCCGACGACGAGCTGACCACGTCACTCGCCTCCGGCGGGCGCCTGTTCAACCTGGTCGACAGCATCCGCACGGCGACCGCCGCGAACAGCACCCTGCTGCGATCGGTGTGCTTCGTGATCGACCCCGACCTGTTCAACACCGTCGACACGATGACGAAGGGCTACCAGGTGCGCGACGCCAGCGGTGGCGTCGTCGACGGGACCGGCGGCGCGATTGCCGAGTTCTGGCTGTCGCGGGCCCGCGAGCTGTTGCGTGGGCAATGCGTCATCGCACTGCCGGAAGCCGACGCGGACCTGGTCGCGCTGTCCCGCGCCGACACCGTGGACTTGCAGGCCAAGGCGGTCTCGGTCGGGGAGCGGCCGGAATTCCAGACCCTGCTCGGCGTCAAGCCGCTGCCCGGCGTGGTCTGGCCGGATGGCGGCACGCTCGACCAGAGCACCCTGGCCGACCTATCCGGGGCGCGGCGCACCACGGTTCTCGCGGACGCGAATCGCATCGTGCGCGCGCAGGGGGAGGCCCCGTACGCCCTCGGCGGTGGCGGTTCACCGCGGGCCATGCCCTACGACCACCTGATCGCCACGTCGCTGGCGCCGCGCGCGGTCGACCCGACGGGTGTCAAGACGTCGTCGGTGCAGAACGGGTTGGCCACGCTGGTCTTCCGTTCCGGCCTGCAGGCCACGAACGGCGCTCCGGTCCTGGTGGCCCCGCCCCGACGCTGGGCCGTGGAGAGGGACGAGCTCGACGTCTTCCTCGACACCGTGCAGCGGTTGCAGGCACAGGGCTTCATGCAGCCGCTGAGCCTGCCGTCCCTGCTTGATGGCACCACCCTCGGCACGGCCGAGGGCCTCGAATACACCGCCCAGGACAGCGCGGCCGAGATCCCGGCCGACATCACCGCCGACGTGGCCAGGGTCAACGACGTGCACCGGTCGCTGATCAAGAACGTGTTCACCAAGGACGACATCCAGCTCATCGACCCGACCGTGCTCCTGGCGCCGGTCCAGAACGGTCTGATCCGCGCCACCTCGACGGCGTGGCGCAGCAGGCCCGAGCGCGCGTCCGGCAGCGTCGACGGCGTCTCCAGCCAGCTCAACACGATGCTGTCCCAGGTCACCCTCACCGATCCGGGCAGGCCGCTGGCCATGGCGTCGGCGGACAGCCCGATCCCGTACTCGATCAGCAACGGGCTCCCGGTCACCGTGATCGCCCGGGTCAAGGTCGGCGACACGCCAGGGGTGCGTCCCGCGCAGACCATGCTCACCAGAATCCCGGCGGCCGGGCGGGTCAGCGGCTATCTGCCGACCGAGATCACCCGGGCGGGCCGATTCACCGTCGACATCTGGCTCACCACCGATGACGGCATCCGGCTCGGGAGGACCTCCCGGGTGGAACTCAACTCCACCGCGTACGGAAGCATCACCATCGCCGTCACCGGGACGGCCGCGGGGGCGCTCGTGCTCCTGGTCGGTCTGCGGCTGTTCCGCAGAATCCGCAAGGCGCGCGCGGCGACCGCCGACGGCGGCGATCTGTAAGCGAGCTTGAGGCGAGGATGACCGAAGCGAGGACAGCCACGGTGGACCAGGGTGAGAAAAAGTCCGCCGAACCTTCGTTGGCGCGGGCCAGCGGATCGATGGCCATCGCCACCATGGTCAGCCGGATCACCGGCTTCGGTTGGAAGATCGTGCTGGCCGCCCTGGTCGGCACGGACGTGGTCAGCGACTCGTTCACGATCGCCAACACGCTGCCGAACATCATCTTCGAGCTGCTCATCGGCGGTGTGCTGGCCAGTGTCGTGGTGCCGCTGCTGGTGCGATCGCAGGATGACGCGGACGGCGGCCAGGAATACACCAATCGCCTGCTCACGGTCGGGATGACCACGCTCGCCGTCGGCACGGTCATCGCCGTGGCCGCCGCGCCGCTGTTCACCGGGCTCTACGTCGACGACTCCACAGGCAAGGCCAACCCGGAACTGGCGACGGCGTTCGCCTATCTGCTGTTGCCAGAAATCCTGTTCTACGGCCTGTTCGCGTTGCTGTCGGCCATTCTTCAGGCCCGGCATGTCTTCGGCCCGACAGCGTGGGCGCCGGTGGTCAACAACCTGGTGATCATGGCGACCCTGGTCCTCTACGCGATCGTGCCCGGTGAGATCACCCTCGACCCGGTTCGGATGAGCGACCCGAAGCTGCTGGTGCTCGGCATCGGCGTGGCGCTGGGCATCGTGGTGCAGTCGGTCATGCTGTTGCCCGCGTTGAAGCGGATCGGTTTCGTCTACCGCTGGACCTGGGGCCTGGACGCGCGGCTGCGGGAGTTCGGCGGCCTGGCCCTGTGGATTCTGGGGTACGTCGCGGTCAGCCAGGTCGGCATGGTCATCACCCAGCGGGTGCTCAGCGCGGGCGCCCAGGGTGGCGTGACGATCTACAGCAACGCGTGGCTGCTGTTCCAGCTTCCGTACGGGATCATCGGCGTCTCCCTGCTCACCGCGATCCTGCCGAGGATGAGCAAGGCCGCGGCGGCCAACGACCACAAGAAGGTCATTGCCGACCTGTCCACCGGTGCCCGCCTCTCCGCCGTGATGCTCGTGCCGATCAGTGCGATCCTCACGATCTCGGGCTCGTCCATCGGTGTCGTGCTGTTCGCCTTCGGGGAGACGCCCGTCTCCGAGGCGCAACGGCTGGGGACCGCGCTCGCCTTCTCCGCGTTCGGGCTGCTGCCGTTCGCGCTGGTCATGTTGCAACTGCGGGTGTTCTACGCGATGAAGGACGCGCGCACGCCCACGCTGATCATGGTCGTGATGACCGTGGTCAAGATCCCGCTGCTCTACATGTGCGGCGCGGTGATGGACCCGAAGCAGGTGGTCATCGGCGTCATGCTGGTCAACTCGCTGACCTTCATCGTCGGCGCGGTGCTCGGTCAGATGTGGCTGTGGGTGCGGCTGGGCAACCTGCACAGCAAGAAGATGATCGCCGTGATCTTCAAGAGCGTCGTCGCGGGCGTGGCCGGTGTGCTGGCGGGTTGGCTGGTGTCGAAGTTCGTCGTGTCCGGCCCGGTCGACTCGTGGGCCAAGGCCGCGGTCGCGCTGGGCATCCAGGGACTGCTCGCGGGCATCGTCGCCTTCGGGGTGCTCGCCCTCCTGCGAGTCCCCGAACTGAAGCCCGCGACGAGCCGGATCACCCGACTGGTGCGCCGAGGCTGATCGGCCCATCCCCGCTCTCGCGCGCATTTCCCGTAGTCTCGTGCCGGGGATCGAGGTGGAGAACGCGGTGACGACGAGGCGAACCGAGCACCAGGCCGGGAAAGCCGCTGGTAGTACGCCGACCAGCGGAAGTTTCCTCGTTCCCGGTGCTGCCGTTGGCGAAGGCCGTTACCGGCTGCTCGCCCAGTTCGGGGCGGACGAACGCGTCAGCGCCCACTTCTGGCGAGCGCAGGACGGTCAACTCCGCCGTGACGTGGCCCTCACTTTGCTCGTCGGCCAGATGTCCGACGCGCCCGCCGCGCACAACGCCCGCCGGATGTTGGAGCGCGCGGCGCACGCCGCTCGCCTGACCCACTCCGGCAAGGCCAGGGTGCTCGATGTGCTGAACCCCGGCAACGGTGTCGACGCCTCCGAGAATCTGCTCGGCATCATCGTCGCCGACTGGTCGCCGGGCACCGACCTCATCGATCTTGTCGCCGAACGGCCGTTGCCGCCGAGCACCGCGGCCCGGCTGCTGGAACCGCTGGCCGCCACCGTGGAGGCGGCCCACCACACCGGGTTGGTGCTCGGCATCGATCACCCGCAGCGAATCCGGGTCACTCCGGACGGCACGTTGCGGCTCGCCTTCCCCGGCCCGTTGCCCGAGGCGACGTTGCAGGACGACGTTCGTGGCCTCGGTGCGGTGCTCTACCTGTTGCTGACCGGTCGCTGGCCGCTGGCCGGGGTTCCGGTCGGCGTTCCCCCCGCGCTGGTCGGGGCCGACGGCGCGGCGATCCCGCCACGGGAGATGTACTCCTACATCCCGGAAGAGCTCTCGACCACCGCGGTGCGCTGTCTCGTCCAGGACGAGCTGGGCGGTATCCGCACCAGTGCCGGGTTGATCCGGGTGCTGGAGCGGGTCAAGATCGCCGAGGACGAGACCCAGCGCATCCAGGCCATCCGGGACGAAGAAGACGACGACTACGAGGACGACGGCACGGTCTGGACGACGCGCCGCCCCAGCAACGACCGCGCCAAGCGCCGCAAGCTCGCCATCGGCGTCACCGCGCTCGCCGTGGCCACCGTCGGTGTCCTCGCCTGGGTCGGGGTGCAACTGATCAGCTTCTTCGGCGAGGACATCGCGGGCGCGGGCGGCCCCACGGTCGTGGCCACCGCGCCGGGCAACAACGGCATGCCGAACAATCCGGCGCCACCGCAGCCGGGCGAACCGATCAAGGCCGCCGGGGTGCGCGTCTACAACATCGCGGGCACCCCGGACAACCCGCGTCGCGCCAACCGGGCCGTCGACGCCGACCCGCAGACCGGGTGGCGCACCGACACCTACCAGCGGCCGTTCCCCGCGCTCAAGCCCGGTGTCGGTCTTATGGCGTCGTTCGCCGAGCCGGTGCCGTTCGCCGAGGTGACCGTCGATTCGCCCAGCGACGGCACGGTGGTCGAGATCCGCACGGCGCCCGCCGAGCAGGCCGCGTTCGATGAGACCAAGGTCATCGGCAAGGCCACCCTGCGGACCGGGCACACGAAACTGCAACTCGACAACGCGGAACCGACCCAGCACCTGCTGATCTGGATCACCAACCTGGCCGAGGACAACGTCTCCGAACTCACCGAGATCGGCTTCATCCGGGCCCGGTGAATTCGCTGGTCCGAGTGGGGCAGGGGACTCGGCCCGCGGACCGATAGGCTAGTCGGGTGACCGCCGCCGCCAGTTCGGACGCCGACCTCATCGCGGCCCACGCCGCCGGTGATCCGCGCGCCTTCTCCGAGCTCGTGCGCAGGCATCGAGACCGGATGTGGGCGGTGGCGCTGCGCACCCTGCGTGATCCCGAAGAGGCGTCGGACGCGTTGCAGGAGGCCTTCATCTCCGCGTTCCGCGCCGCCGGGTCGTTCCGGGCGGAATCGCAGGTCACCACCTGGCTGCACCGCATCGTGGTGAACGCCTGCCTGGACCGGGTCCGCCGCAGGCAGGCCCGCCCCCCGGTGCCGCTGCCCGAGACCGGCCCCGGCGAGCCGGTCACCCCGCGCGACGCCATGGCCGACCGGGAGACCCGTTTGGTGGTGCGCACCGCGCTGTCCGCGCTGTCGGAAGATCAGCGCGTGCCCATTCTGCTCGTGGACGTCGAGGGTTATTCCGTCGCCGAGACCGCGAAAATGCTGGGTATCGCCGAGGGCACGGTGAAGAGCCGCTGCGCCCGGGGGCGGGCGAAGCTGGCGAAAGTTCTCGGGCATCTGCGGAACCCCGATGCAGATGCGAACGTCCCAGGTGACGCTATGGACAAGCGGGATGTGCCGAGCAGGCGCCATGGGGAGGGACGATGACGGACGGGATTCGGGGCACCGGGGGCCCCGACGGGCCGCCGTGGTCTGTGGACCTCCTGGCGGATCTCCACGCCGGGGTCCTGGACCCACGCCAGAGTTCGCGGTTGTGGCGCCAGGTCGACAACGACCCGGACGCCAGGGCGATCCTGGACGCGCTGGAGTCGGTGAAGACCGACCTCGGCGACTTGCGCGACGCGCCGGTCGAGCCGATGCCCGCCCATTTCGCGGCGAGCCTGGACGCGGCGCTGGCCGCGGAGGCACAACGCGCGTTCGGTGGTTCCGTCGCCGTGCGGCCCACCCCCGCCCACGGCTCCACGCCGGTGATCGACCTGGCAGCGGCCAGGCGCAAGCGCAACCGGATGGCGGGGTGGGGGATCGGCGTCCTGACCGCGGCCGCCGCCGCTGTCGCGGTCACCTTCGTCGCCATCCCCGGTGGCAACACCACCGACGGCAAACCGCAGGCGATCCCGACCAGTGAGACCAACAGCGAGGCGCCGGGTGCCGCACAGCCGCCACTCGCCCTCACCAAGGACAACCTCGGTGGCGCGGTCGGCGCGGTCGCCTCCCGCAAGGACTACGGCCCGCTCAAAGACCAGGCCGGCCTGGACAAGTGCATCGAGGCCAACAAGCTCGACCCCGCCAAGGTGCAGACCGTCGGCGTCCGTCCGGTCACCTTGGACGGAACAGCCGGTGTGATGGCCCTGCTGACCGCGGGCGAGCCCGGTAGCACCTTCCGCGTCCTGGTCGTCGAGCCGAACTGCACGGCGCTGTTCAACGACACGATCGGCCGCTGATCGGGTCGTACCGCCAATCACGGGCGAAGCCGGAACAACGGCCCCCTACGATCGCGTTGACACCTATGCGACCGGGGGACCACACCCCGGCGGAGGTCAGCGCGTATATGGAGGGCAGATGCCTGCGGAAGCGGACCAGATCCGGAATGTGATCGTCGTCGGTTCCGGCCCGGCCGGGTACACCGCGGCGGTGTATGCCGCACGCGCCCAACTCGACCCCCTGATCTTCGAGGGCTCCCAGTACGGCGGGGCGCTGATGACCACCACCGAGGTCGAGAACTACCCCGGCTTCCGCGACGGCATCATGGGCCCCGACCTGATGGAACAGATGCGCGACCAGGCCAAGCGCTTCGGCGCCGAGCTGCGCGCCGAGGACGTCGAGTCGGTCGAGCTGACCGGCAAGGTCAAGTACGTGGTCGCCAACGGCGTGCGGTACGCGGCGAAGTCGGTCATCCTCGCCATGGGTGCCGCCGCCCGCTACACCAACGCGCCCGGTGAGCAGCGGCTGCTCGGCCGGGGCGTCTCCGCCTGCGCCACCTGTGACGGGTTCATCTTCCGCGACCAGGACATCGCCGTCATCGGCGGTGGCGACTCCGCGATGGAGGAAGCCACCTTCCTGACCCGCTTCGCCCGTTCGGTGACGATCATCCACCGGCGCGAGGAGTTCCGCGCCTCGAAGATCATGCTGGAGCGCGCGCGGGCCAACGAGAAGATCCGCTGGCACCTCAACGCGACGGTCACCGAGATCATCGGCGAGACGAACGTGCGCGGCATCGGTGTCCGCGACACGATCACCGGCGAGACCTCGGTGCTCGACCTCACCGGCTTCTTCGTCGCGATCGGGCATGACCCGCGCAGCGCGCTGGTCATGGGCCAGGTCGACGTGGACGACGCTGGCTACGTGATCACCAAGGGGCAGACCACCTACACCAATGTCGACGGTGTCTTCGCCGCGGGCGATCTCGTCGACCACACCTACCGGCAGGCCATCACCGCAGCCGGTTCCGGCTGCTCGGCCGCGATCGACGCGGAGCGCTGGTTGGCCGAGAACGACGAGTCAGACAACGCCGAGATCGCCACCGAGCTGGTCGGCGGGGGTTACGGCCCCGGCGCGGCCCACTAGGTGCACCGACCACCCGTCATTCGTTCACAGGGAGAACAGATGTCCACCATCATCACGACCGACAGTTCGTTCGCCGACGATGTCCTGACCAGCGAGAAGCCTGTACTCGTCGACTTCTGGGCGACCTGGTGCGGCCCGTGCCGGATGGTGTCCCCGGTGCTCGCCGAGATCGCCGCGGAGAACCCGGACAAGATCACCGTGGCGAAGCTCGACATCGACGCCAACCCCGGCATCGCCCGCGACTACCAGATCATGGCCGCTCCGACCATGATCGTCTTCCAGGGCGGTCGCCCGGTGAAGACGATCGTCGGCGCGAAGCCGAAGGCCGCGATCCTGAAAGATCTCGAGGAGTACCTGGGCTGATCAGGCCGGACAACCGAACCCGGGGCCCGACCGTCTCGTTGATGAGAGGCAGGGCCCCGGGTTTCGTCTTACCCGCACGGACCCACGGCATGACCCTGCGAGGACCGGAAAGTCCGACAGGGCACAATGACGAGCTGTCAGGATTCGCACCCGCCGGGTGCCAGACACGCGAGAGCGAGGGCGAATGCGGGTACTCCGCCGCGGTGATGGGGGGCCTGCTGTTGCCGAGGTGCGGTCCACGCTCGCCGCGTTGGGCCTGTTGCCGCCGGTGAACGGCACCGACCCCACGGTGTTCGACCTGCCCATGGAACACGCCGTCCGCGCGTTTCAACAGCGGCGCGGTCTGATCACCGACGGTCTCGTCGGAACGGCGACCCACCGCGCCCTGCGCGACGCGACCCACCGCCTCGGCGGCAGGCCGCTCGCCTACATGGTCTCGGCCCCGATCAGCGGCGACGACGTGCTGACCCTGCAGGAACGCCTGCTGGAACTCGGCTACGACGCCGGTCGCCCCAACGGCCTCTTCGGTGCCCAGACCGAGTCGGCGCTGCGCAACTTCCAGCGCGACTACGGACTGTCCGTCGACGGGATCTGCGGCCCTCAAACGGTTCTCGGCCTGCGCCAGCTCTCGCCGCGCGCCCGCGGCGGTCGTCCGCTGCTCATGCGCGAGCAGGAGCAGGTCCGCCGATCCGGCCCCCGGCTGCGCGGCAAGCGCATCGTGATCGACCCCGGTCACGGCGGCGCGGTGGCCGGAGTCAACGAGTCGGACCTGATGTGGGACCTGGCGACCCGGCTCGAGGGCCGCATGGTCGCCACCGGCATGGAGGCGCTGCTGTCCCGCGGCCCCGACCAGAGCCCCGAGGAATCGGCCCGCGCCCACTTCGCCAACGAGGCGGGCGCCGACCTGCTGCTGTCGCTGCACGTGGACCGCAACCCCTCGCCGCTGGCGCAGGGCGTGGCGACCTTCCACTTCGGCACCGGCAACGGCATGACCTCGACCCTCGGTGAGGCGATGGCCGGTCTGATCCAGCGCGAGCTGGTCATGCGCACGAAACTCCGGGACTGTCGGGCACACCCGAAGACGTGGGAGATCCTGCGGCTCACCCGCTGCCCCGCCGTTCGCATCGAGATCGGCTACCTCACCAACGACGAGGACCGCGCCCGACTGAGCGATCCGTCGTTCCGCGATGTCGTCGCGGAGGGCATTCTGGTCGCGGTCAAGCGCCTGTACCTACTGGGCGAGAACGACCAGCCCACCGGCAGCTTCACCTTCGCCGACGTGCTGGCACACGAACTGGCGAAGGCCGAGTAAGCGTCTTTCGCGCCTTGGCTTGTCGAGCGAGAGAATCAGCGATGTAGCGCGGGGGCGGTCGTCGAGATCGACACCGTCTCCAACAGTCGCTCCAGCGCCGCCTCCACGTCTTCCTTCCACGTGATCGCGCTACGCAGCTCCAGTCGCAGGCGCGGCCACAGCGGGTGCGGGCGAACGGTCTTGAAGCCCACACTGGACAGGAACTCGGCCGGGACGACGCAGGAGTCCTCCTCGTCGGGCCGCATGGCACCGAACGCCTCGACCGCCTTCACCCCACGCCGAGTGAGGTCTTTGGCCACCGCCTGCACGAGCATCCGGCCGAGACCACCCTCACGGAACTCGGGCAGCACGTGGAAACCGGTCAACACCACGGCGTCCGCGCTGACCGGCGAGGTCGGGAAGGCCGACGCGCGGGGAACGGCGTTGGGCGGGGCGTAGAGCACGAAACCGACCGGCAGCTTGTCGCTGTAGACCACGCGACCGCAGGAACCCCATTCCAGCAGGACACTGGAGACCCAGGCTTCCTTCTCCAGTTCCGTGGTGCCGAACTCCTCGGCCTGCTCCCGCAGGTGCGGCGCGAGTTCCCAGTACACGCATCCTCGGCAGTGCTTCGGAAGGTGCTCCAGGTTGTCCAGCGTGACGCCGACAATGCGTCGCGACACCAAGCCTCCCAGCACCGATACCGATTCACGGGGTTACCCCACCAGGATAGGGCGATGTGACCTAGGCCGGAACCGTAGGGCCGAATCTCGGGGGTAAGTCACCTGTCTGGTTACACTCAGCCGAGCTACCAGCACAGATGGAGCGACGATGACCCAGCCACCGGAAAGAGTGGGCTCCCGCAGCCTCGACCCGCATCTGAGCCGCTACGCGGCGCGCGCGAAGGGGATGACTGCCTCCGAGGTGCGAGCACTCTTCGCGGTCGCCAGCAGGCCCGAGGTCGTCTCCCTCGCGGGCGGGATGCCCAACCTCGCCGCGCTGTCGCTGGACTCGCTCTCCGAGCAGATCGCCTCGATCGTCACCGACGAGGGGCTTGTCGCGCTCCAGTACGGGTCGGCGCACGGCCTGCCGGTGCTGCGCGAGCAGATCTGCGAGGTGATGGCGCTGGAAGGCATCACCGGACACCCGGACGACCTGGTCGTCACCGTCGGCTCACAGATGGCGCTCGACCTGGTCACCCGCATCTTCTGCGACCCGGGCGACATCGTCCTGGCCGAGGGCCCCTCCTATGTGGGCGCGCTGGGCACCTTCGCCTCCTATCAAGCCGACGTCCGTCATGTGGCCATGGACGAGCACGGGCTGATCCCCGAGGCACTGCGAGCGGCACTGGACGCGGCCACCCAGGCCGGGCGTCAGGTCAAGTTCCTCTACACGATCCCGAACTTTCAGAACCCCGCGGGCGTGACGCTCGCGGTGGCGCGTCGAGCCGAGGTGCTCGACATCTGCGCGCGGCACGACGTGCTCGTCATCGAGGACAACCCGTACGGGCTGCTCGGATTCGACGGACAGATCTATCCGGCGCTGCGCTCGATGGACCACGACAACGTGATCTACCTCGGGTCGTTCTCCAAGACCTTCGCCTCGGGGCTGCGCGTGGGGTGGGCGCTCGCGCCGCACGGGGTACGCGAGAAGTTGGTGCTGGCAGCGGAATCCGCGGTCCTGTGCGCGCCGACGCTCAATCAGATGGTGGTGTCGCGCTACCTCGCCACGCACGACTGGAAGGGCCAGATCAAGTCGTTCCAGACGATGTACCGCGAGCGACGCGACACGCTGCTCGCCGGGCTGGCGCAGCACATGCCGCCCGGCTGTTCGTGGACGACGCCGGACGGCGGCTTCTTCGTGTGGCTGACCGTGCCGGAAGGCGTTGACACCAAAGCGATGCAGCCGCGGGCGGTGACCGCGCGGGTGGCATACGTGCCGGGAACCGGTTTCTACTCCGACGGGTTCGGCAGCAGGCAGATGCGGCTGTCGTTCTGCTACCCGCCGCCGGAGCGGATCGCCGAGGGCGTGCGCAGGCTCGCGGGCGTGCTCACCGACGAAATCGAACTGCTGAACACTTTCGGCCCGTCGACGAGCCGAAGGCTGAGCGGGCCGCAGACTCCGTCGCCGGACACCGCATGAGTTTTCCTTCCGTTGTGGACTTTCGAGCTGTGGACTTTCGAGGAGTCGTCGCGTGTCCGATCGCTGGGTAGCCGTACTCGCCGGGGGCCTGTCCCATGAGCGGGACGTGTCACTGCGATCGGGACGGCGGGTCTCGGCCGCGCTGCGGTCGGTCGGTGTGTCGGTGCAGGAATGGGACGCCGACGCCTCCCTGCTGCGCAGACTGCGCGAGGACAAGCCCGATGCCGTGGTGATCGCGTTGCACGGCGGCGAAGGGGAGAACGGCTCCATCCAGACGATCCTGGAACTACTCGGCATCCCCTATGTCGGCGCCGATCCCGACGCGTGCCGCCGCGCGTGGGACAAGCCCACCGCCAAGGCCGAGCTGGCGCGCGCGGGTCTCGACACACCGGACTGGATCGTTCTGCCGCACAGCACGTTCCGCGAACTGGGTGCGCAACCTGTGCTCGACGCGATGGTCGAGCGGCTCGGGCTGCCGATGATGCTCAAGCCGGACAAGGGTGGCTCCGCGCTCGGCGCTCAGGTCGTGCGGGACGCGGCCGCGTTGCCGACCGCGATGGTCGGGTGTCTCGCCTACAGCGACGCGGTGTTGGCCGAGCGGTTCATCGAGGGCGTCGAGGTCGCCGTCACGGTGATCGACGGCCCGGACGGCCCGGACGGGCCGCACGCGCTGCCCGCGGTGGAGATCGTGCCGGAGACCGGGGTCTACGACTACACCGCTCGCTACACCGCGGGCCTGACCAACTTCCATACCCCGGCTCGACTCGATCCGGGGACCGCGGCGACGGTGGCGGACCTCGCGGTGTCCGCGCACCGGCTCCTCGGCTTGCGTGATGTGTCCCGGACTGACGCGGTGGTCGACCCGGGCGGGGCGGTCCACTTCCTCGAAGTGAACCTGTCGCCGGGGCTGACCGAAACCTCCCTCGTCCCGATGGCGATCGAGGCCGCCGGACTGTCGCTTGGCACGATTTACGCTGGGCTCATCGAGCGCGCTGCGGCGCGACTCTGAGCGATATTCGATCTACAGAACGTCATCGTCACCGTGACGTAAGTGGCCGGTATGGTTCCCTACGGATTTTTCATGTCCGATTTGCCGCATTTTCTGCCATCATGTCGACAATGCGTTCAAGGTCGTCCACGGACCCGAACTCGACCACAATCCGGCCTTTTCGCTTACCGAGTTCGACTTTGACCCTGGTGTCGAAGCGGTGCGACAGCCGCTCGGCCACGTCCTGCAAGCCTGGCGCGTGGATCGGCTTGCGCGGCGGCTGCTTCGCCTTGGCCGGGGGAGCGCCCTTGGCCAGGGTCACCGCTTCCTCCGTCGCCCGCACCGACAGCCCCTCGGCCACGATGCGGGTCGCCAACTCCTCCTGTGAACCAGGGTCGTCCAAACCGAGCAGTGCCCGCGCGTGCCCGGCCGAAAGCACCCCGGCGGCCACCCGGCGCTGCACGGGAAGCGGCAGCCGCAACAACCGAATCGTGTTGGTGATGACCGGCCTGCTGCGCCCGATACGACTGGCCAACTCGTCGTGGGTCACCGAGAACTCGTCCAACAACTGCTGATAGGCCGCCGCCTCTTCCAACGGATTCAACTGCACCCGGTGGATGTTCTCCAGCAGCGCGTCCCGCAACATCGCGTCGTCCGCGGTCTGCCGCACGATCGCCGGGATGAGCTTGAGCCCGGCCTGCTGGGACGCGCGCAACCGGCGCTCACCCATGACCAGCTCGTAGCTGTCGCCATCCAGCTCGCGAACCACG
>JALZNB010000558.1 GCA_030857905.1 Actinomycetota bacterium | reverse complement strand
GCGCGCGACAGCCGGAACGCGCGCGCTGTCTCGACTTTGGTGGCGTCGACACCGCGGGCGCCGTCGACGGTGTTGATGAGCACCGGCCAGATCGCGCCGAAGATGATCGTCGGAAGCTGCATCTGTTGCGCGCCGATGGACGCGACGAAGAAGGGCACCAGCAGCGGCGGCGGAATCGATCGCATGAAGTTGAACAACGGCCCCAGGTAGGACATCGCCGTGCGGGACCGGCCGAGCAGGATGCCCAGCGCGATGCCGATGACACCGGCGATGGCCCAGCCCGCGAGCATCCGGCCGATGCCGGGCACGATGTGCTCGCCGAACGCCTCGGAGAACCAGACCTCGGCAGCGGTGGCGGCGATCTCCGACGGCGGTGGGAAGAACGTGTCGGCCGCTGCCCTGGTGACCAGTTCCCAGACCACGACGGCGATGGCGAAGACCACCCAGCGTCGGGCGACCCTGTTGAGGAACCTCATTCGGCACCGCCCCTCGGCGCGTTCCAGGCGAACACCCTGGCGTGCAGCCGTTCGAGACCGGCGTTCACCGCGTACCCGATGAGCCCGGCGAGCACGGTGCCCGCGAGCACCTCGGCCATCTGCGATCCGCCGCTGCTCGCCTCCAGGATGAACTGCCCCAGTCCCTTGGTGCCGCCCGCGAACAGCTCGGTGCTGATCACGACCGCGAGCGCGATGGCGAACGAGAGCCGGATGCCGGTGAGCACGAACGGGGCCGCGCTCGGCAGCGCGACCCTGGTCAGCACGGCGCCCCTGCCGGTGCCGAACGCGCGCGCCGTCTCCACGTGCAGCGGGTCCAGCTCGTCGAGGGCGTAGATGGTGTTGTAGAGGATCGGCCACAGCGCGCCGTACACGGCGAGGGTGATCTTGGTGTCCGGGCCGGTGCCGAAGGTCAGCAGGGCGAGCGGGATGAGCGCGACCGACGGGATCGGGCGGAGGAATTCGACGACGACCATGACCGCGTGGCGCACGGCGGGGATGCTGCCGAGGACGAGCCCGGCGGGCACCGCGATGGCGACGGCGATCAGCAGGGCGATGACGGTGGCGAGCACGGTGGCGATCACCGCGCTGACGAAGTCCGGGTCCCCGAGCAGGCGCACCATGGTCGGCAGGACCACGCTCGGCGGACGCAGGTAATAGCCAGGGACGAGATCGGTCCGACTGGCGACTTCCCACACGAGGAAGAAACCAGCCAGACCGATCAGGCTCCTGGGAACTCGCTGAGCTCCACTCACTGTGTACGGTCCCCGGAACCGGGAACCCACCTCCCCAGACTCGCTACTTCGTTCCGGTGCTGTTCGGGATCATGGTGGACACGTCGAGGTGGCCCTTGATGACCTCGAACTCCTCCATCAGGTTCGCCACCCGCTGAATGCGGTTGGCCTCAAGGGATGTCGAGTACGTGGAGATGGTGACCAGCTGCGCGGTCTGGGCGTCGATCTTGGCGTACTTGACGAACATCGGTTCCATCTTGGTGCGGTCGGTCGCCTCGGCCTGGGCCTTGGCCAGGCCGCGCTGGAACGCGCCGAGGGTGTTGGGGCTGGAGGTGGCGAACTTGCCGTTGCCGCCGAGCGCGACGTAGCCGGACATCGGGATCTCCGCCGTCGGGCCCTGCGCGCCGTCGAACACCGGCACCGCGCCCAGCTTCTTCATCGCGGTGGTGACCCACGGCTCAACGACCACGGCGCCGTCGACGTCACCGCGTTCCATCGCCGGGATCATCTCGGGGAAGCCCATCTCGACCCACTGCACCTGGGAGTAGTCGACGCCCTGGGTCTTGAGCACCGACATCGGGGCGAGGTCGGTGAAGGTGTTGCGAGCGGTGATGGCGATCTTCTTGCCCGGCGCGTCCGTCGGCTTCTTCAGGGCCGAGTTCGGCGGGGCGACGACGACCATGTGACCGGGCTTGGCGGCCAGCGCGTCGGCGACGATCTTGAGGTCGGCGACCTTTTTGCTCTGTGCGAGCAGCGGGGAGGGATAGGAGGAGAAGGCGATGTCCACATCGCCACTGATCACGCCGTTGATGCTGGCCGCGCCGTTGGCCATCACGACCGGCTCGACCTCGAGGCCCAACTCCCGGAAGTAGCCCTGCTCGACCGCGCGGTAAAACGGGGCGACGTCGACGACGGGCAGTACGCCAACCCTGATCTTGGCCTTCTCCACCGCACCCGCGCCTTGGTTCGCGGACCCGGAACCCTCGTCCTCCCCGCCGAGCAGGCCGCAGCCGCTGATGGTGGCGAACATGGTCAACGCGATCGCCGCGATCGGGAGACGGGCCGCGCGAGAGTGCCTTCGGGTGGTAACGCGTCGAAGCATTAGAGCCTCTCCTCGTAGGAGGTGGGTTAGTCGAGGTTGTCTCCCCGCGGACACCAGTCCGCACTCTAGAGACAGTTAGGGTCATGTCACAATGAGTGCGCACCAGATGTCTTGCGGTGAACTGTCTCACTGAATCAGCGGAGACTGTTGACCCGAGCGGGCGAACTACACACCGGGTTTGACCAGGGGTTTACTCACTGTTACCGACCAGTCAGCTAATGGCCGATTATTCGGCCATATGGGTGAGGTGCGGGATAGTGAATGCCACCATTCCGTCACGCTGGTGAAATGTCGCGCCGGTCAACCACCGCAAGCGGGCTGTGATGATGCCCTGGAAGGGTTACATCACGCCGTAGACTTCGCTACCTTCTGTGTCCACAGTGAGACAACGCATGACCGAACGGCGAGGAGAGCAGGCGCACGATGCTCGCGAGGCACGACGGGCCGTTTCGGCCCGACATCGCGCGGCACGACTGTCTGGTCCGGGCATCGGTGGCTCACTGGGGTAGTTATCCGTTCGAGCTGGCCTCCGAGTAACGGGCTACTGGCTCAGATGCAGGGAGGCGCTGGCATTGCCCGACCACACCGCTGGGGTCGACGCGGGTTCAGGCAAGGGTTTCGGCAGACGTGACGACGCCGTCCTGCCGGGTTCGGTCATGTCCGAGGTAACCGGACGCGACGGTGCGACCGCGCGCAAATCCGCTGCCCGCCAGACAGTCGAAGGCGGGTCGCGCTGGAGGCTGCGCAACTGGCGGCTGCGTACGAAGCTGATCGCCGTCCTGATGGTTCCCATCATCACCGCTCTCGCGCTTGGTGTGCTGCGCGCCCAAAGCGAGTTGGATCTGGCGGGCACCTATGACGAGGCGGCCGTCGACATCGGCGCCACGCTCGACGTCGTCGCCCTCGTGCACGAACTGCAGATCGAGCGCAACCTCGTCGTGGCCTACGTCGCGCAGGGCCGCTCCGGTGACACCGCGGCCATGCAGGGACAGATCCAGCGGACCAACGCCGGCCTCACCCGTTTGCAGCAGGCGGTCGACGCGGTCGAGTCCGACGACGAAGACGCCGAACTGTTCAACGGACTGGCCAACCGCCTCAGCGCCGTCGAGGCCATCCGCAACGCGGCGCTGTCCAGCGCCTATCCCGACGTCGGCGTCTACCTCGCCTACACCTCTCTGTTGGAAAGCGTGCTCAGCGCGGGCTCGGAGTTCACCGCGTCCCTGGCGCAGCCCGAGATCGCCCGCCTGGCCTCGGCCGCGCTGAGCGTCGTCGAGGGCAAGGAATTCCTCGGTCGGCAGAACGCCATCCTGCTGATCGCGGGCGCCCGGGGCTTCTTCCCATCCAGCCTGCTCGACGAGGCCCGCGCCGCCGAAGCCAGCTACAACGCCTCGGTGGCGAACTTCAGGGCCAACTCGGACCCGTCCGAGAGCCAGTTCTACTCCGACACCTACAGCGGCTTCGAGGTCGACGACCGCGAGCGAATCAAGGAGACCGCGTTCAACCGCGCGGAGCAGAACCTGCCGCTGGGCATCCCCACCGACCAGCTCGGGGTCGACGCCCGCGAGACCTCCGAGGCGCTGCGTCGGGTCGAGTTCACCCTGCTCGACAAGCTGCGCTCCAAGGCCATCGCCTCCGCGGACGAGGCGGAGACGAACGCGTGGCGCGACGCCGTGCTCGTCGCGATCGCCGTGCTGCTCGCCATGCTGGTCACCTTCATCGTCGCCCGCTCGCTGCTCGTCCCGCTGCGCGTGCTGCGCCGCGACGCGCTCGATGTGGCGAACCGGCGACTGCCGGAGACCGTGCAGCGCATCCTCGCCGACCCGGACCCGGTCGAGGCGTCGAAGAACGCCGTCGAACCGGTGCCGGTGTTCACCCGCGAGGAAACCGGTCAGCTCGCCCGCTCCTTCGACGCCGTGCACGACCAGGCGGTCCGAATGGCGACCGAACAGGCACTGCTGCGCGACAACATCAACTCCATCTTCGTCAACCTGTCCCGGCGCAGCCAGACGCTCGTCGAGCGCCAGCTCGCGCTGATCGACCGGCTGGAGCAGGACGAGCAGGACCCCGACCAGCTCGCCAGCCTCTTCGAGCTCGACCACCTCGCCACTCGGATGCGACGCAACTCCGAGTCGCTGCTGGTGCTCTCCGGTTCCGGCCTGAGCCGCCAGCTCAGCCGCCCGGTGCCCGCCGCCGAAGTCGTCGGCGCCGCGGTGTCCGAGGTCGAGCAGTACGCCAGGATCGAGGTGCTCTCCGCGCCGGAGATCTCGGTGCAGGGCCGCGCGGTCTCCGACCTCGTCCACCTGATCGCGGAACTGCTGGACAACGCGACCTCGTTCTCCGAGCCGGAGAAGAAGGTCTACGTCCGGATGGCCGTGACCAGGAAGAAGGAACTGGCGATCCAGATCACCGACTCCGGCGTCGGCATGAACGACGAGGAGATCGAGAACGCGAACGGGCGCCTGTCCGACCCGCCGGACCTCGACGTCGCCGTGACCCGCCGGATGGGCCTGTACGTGGTCGCCCGACTGGCCAAGCGGCACGACATCAAGGTCAGGCTGCGCGACAACGAGGACATCGAGGGCGGCCTCATCGCCCGGATCACCGTTCCCGCGGCCCTGGTGCACGCCTCCGGCACCGCGGGGCCGACCAGCATCGTCGCCCCGCCGAGCCTCTCGGCCATGCCCAGCATCGGTGACACCCCGAGCATCGGTGACACCGCGGTCAAGGCCAGCGGCATCGCGGGTGCCTTCAGCGGCGGCCCATCCCGGCCGAAGGCCGAGGGCGGGCTGATCAGTGAGTCGCAGGTGGAGCGCTCGGCCGAGCAGGTCATCGGCTACCCGAGCTTCCAGCCGGAGGCCACCGGGCGCTACGACCCGATCGAGGACACCGGCGGCTGGGGTCCCCCCGCGTCGCAGGAGGAGATCAACGCCCGGCTCAACGGGCAGAACTTCGACGACCACCAGGGCGCGGGCCTGTTCGGCGCACCGATGCCGGAGCCCGCCGAGACCACGTTCGGCGATCTCGGCCACCCGGAGATCCCGTCGAACCGCAACGGCGCCACCGCGTACTATCCGATGTCGTCGCCGGAGTCCCAGCAGCCCGCGCCGGATCACAGTCTCGACGCACCGACCGAGCGGCTGCCGATCTACGAAGCCGTGCTGTCGCAGTGGTTCGAGGCAGGCGACACCGGCCCGACCCCGATCACGGTCGACAACTCGAACGAACCCGACGACGCCGCAGAAGCGGCACCGCCGGAGCGGGTCGAGACAATGGACGAGGTGGAGTCCGATGAGGAACCCACCAGCACCAACGGCACGCTCGACGTCCCGGACGACCTCACCGAGTTCTCCGACGTCGTCGAGGAACCCGTCGAACCGGAACCGGAACCGGTTGTGGCGGCGAAGCCCACGTGGACCTCGCCTGGTGACGACGGATGGCAGCGAGCCCGTGCTCTGCTGGACACGTCCAACGACACCGCCAAGACGACAGCGGGCCTGCCCAAGCGGGTCCCCAAGGCCCACCTGGTGCCCGGTTCGGCCGCTCCCAGGGAGGAATCCGCGGACTCCCCGGCGGCACCGGCACTACCGCCACGCACCGCCGATGCGATCCGTGGCCGCATGTCCAGCTTCCAGCAGGGGGTCCGGCGTGGTCGACATGCCCTCATCGACGCTTACGCTGGTGACCAGACCGGTTCTGACGAGAGCCGCCAAGACGAGGAGCAGGAGTGACGACGCCGTCAGTACACCAGCCCGGTAGCTTCGGGTGGCTCATCACGGATTTTGTCCGTCAGGTGCCAGGCGCGGCTCATGCCGTGGTTGTCTCCGCAGACGGTCTCCTTCTCGCCAGTTCGCAGGGTCTTCCCCGCGACCGCGCCGAACAACTCTCCGCCGTCGCCTCGGGGCTGGTCAGCCTCACCGCGGGCGCGGCGCGCTGCTTCGAGGCGGGCGGGGTCAACCAGACCGTCGTCGAGATGGACCGTGGTTATCTCTTCCTCATGTCGATCTCGGACGGCTCGTGCCTGGCCGTCCTTGCCGCGCCCAACTGTGACATCGGGTTGGTCGCCTACGAGATGACCCTCCTGGTCGAACGGGTCGGCCAGCAGATGACTCCTGAGCTGCGCGCGCAGTTGCAGGGCGCAGTTCGCAAATAGTGGCGAGGCGGCGGCGAGATGAGCACGCGATGAGCACGGGTCGGAGATCCACCGGCAGGCGTACCGATGAGGACTTCTCCTATCGGGGTTTGTTCGACTCGGACAGGGGCTTCGGCGCGTCAGTCGACGAGGAACTCCGGGAGAAGCCCGCGGACAAAGCCGAGCGGAGGCAAGCGGACATGTCGGAACGTGGGTGGGAAGACCTGCCCGATACCGGACTCGGCGATCCGCCGAACCGGTTCGACATCGACGGTTTTCGGGCCAGACTCTTCGGCGGCCCCAGCGCCACCCTCTACGGCGACCCCGGTATCCCCTCCCAGTCCGACTGGGACAGCAAGGAGATCCCGGCGGTAGCCGAGGTGGAACCAGAGCCGCCATCGCCGGAGCCCGCACCGCACGAGACCGGCTCGATGGTCCGGCCCTACACCAAGACCGGGGGCAGAACCCGGTCCGACTACGATTTGGCGATCGAGGCGTTGGTCTCCACCAGCGACCGGGGCAAGATGCCAGATTCGGGTATCCGCCCGGAATACCGGTCGATCTGCGGTCTGTGCCTGGACACCAGATCGGTCGCCGAAGTAGCGGCGCACCTGCGGCTTCCACTCGGCGTCGCCAGGGTGCTCATCGGCGATATGGCGGGCCTCGGCCTGGTCTCGATCCACCAGAGCGGCATGGTCGTGGGCGACCGGCCGTCGGTCGAATTCATGGAAAGGGTGCTCAGTGGGCTCCGCAGGCTCTAGTCCTCTCAGCGCGCGCGGCGGCGCATCCCAGCCGACCACCTCGGCCAAGATCGTGGTCGCAGGCGGCTTCGGAGTGGGCAAGACGACCTTGGTCGGTTCGGTGTCGGAGATCGTTCCGTTGACCACCGAAGCCGTCATGACCGAGGCGAGCGTGGACGTCGACGACCTGTCGTCGACGCCGAACAAGACGACCACCACGGTCGCCATGGACTTCGGGCGTGTCTCGCTGGACTCGGATCTGATCCTGTACCTGTTCGGCACGCCTGGTCAGCACCGGTTCTGGTTCATGTGGGACGACCTCGTCCGCGGCGCGATCGGGGCGATCGTGCTCGTCGACACCCGGCGGTTGGCCGACGCGTTCGCGTCCATCGACTTCTTTGAAGATCGCGGACTGCCCTACGTGATCGCGCTCAACTGCTTCGACCGCGTACTGCACCATCGGATTGATGATGTGCGGGAAGCGTTGACAGTGGAGCCGTCCGTTCCGATAGTGACCACGGATGCTCGGGACCGTGATTCGACCAAGGAAGTTCTCATCACGCTGGTTCAGCACGCGATGCAGCAGCGGATGAGCCGCGCGGTCTGATCTCACTTCTTCTGGCGCGGTCTCCGGTGGAGGTCGCGCCAGAGGTGTGTTCGGGGCTGATTCTTGGGGAGGGCTGTTTCTCTGCCTCAAGGATCAGGTGGGTTGCTCCCCTTCCTGTTGGCTCAGGGATGGTGGGGCAGCTTTCTCCTTTCTGCTGGCTCGGGGCTTTACTCTGGGTGGGTTGCTCCCCTTTGCCGCTTCCCATCCTCCCCTGAGTTCCCAGGATCAGACTGCCGCCAACGTCACATTCCCTGCTACGACAGGAAATGGACGAAGGTCTTTCACTTCCGCCCGGTAACACAGCGCCTCGTGGCGCACTGGGCATTCGTCGCAACTGCCGTCCTGCGCGGTCTTCTTGAACTTGCCGCAGCCGCCGTTCTGTTCGGGCAACCCGTTTGTCGCCACACCTCTCGTCGGACACCAGTTGCACCGTCGTGCACTTCCTGGCGGCCGATTTGGCGTCACCGGTCACCACCCACGTGTTCGTCGCCACCCCTGCGCCCCTACTCGTTCGGTTGGACGGCCAGCTTCACCGCAGACGGGCCGGGGAAATCTGCCGGAACCGCGTCCATGAACAACTCGTTCACGATCTCCCCGAGCCAGTACCCCGAGTCGCGGCGCTCACCGATCGCGCGGAACCCCGCTTGTTCGTATGCTCGGATCGCGCCCTTGTTCGGCGCGAGAACCGACAGGTACACGCACCGCAGACCGGTGACGTGG
>JALZNB010000552.1 GCA_030857905.1 Actinomycetota bacterium | reverse complement strand
GATGTCGGATACCTGGCCTGCCTCGGTGTCCGGGAGGGGACCCGCGGTCGTGGCGTCGGCGGGGCGCTCGCCGCGCACGCCCACGCGGTGCTCGACGCGGAAGTGCCCGCGACCCTGCTGCACCACGCGCTGCCCAACCCCCGGTCCACGCCGTTCTGGTATCGGCACGGCTATCGCCCTCTGTGGACTGCGTGGACCCGCAGGCCCGCACGGCGCTGACATCACCCGAACGTCGTAACACCCACCCGAGTCCGATCACCGTCAGCAACCGTTCGCCGCTTTCGACCACCGATGTGCTTCTGTCCGAAAAAGTTCGACGAACCGGGCAACCTTTTGCGCCCGACCTCGGGTCTAGAAGGTGAACCGGCTGGATCGAGGGCGAGGAGGTGGCTGGTGCGGGATTTCGACGGTTTCGTCCGCGAGCGGTACGACCAGCTCCTGCGATACGCCATCATCCTGACCGGCCGCAGATGGGACGCGGAAGAGATCGTGCAGGAAGCACTGCTGCGCTGCCTGCGCCGGTGGCGCAAGGTGCCCGCGGAACACGCGGTCGCCTACGTCCGCAAGGCGATCTTCCACGAGTTCCTCCGCTCGACCAAGCACAGGGAACCGGTGCCGCTCGACGAGGTGCCCGAACAGGTCGACCTGTCGGACTTCGCCGGTGCGGTGGTCGCCCGCGAGCACGTCATGATCGTGCTGCAACAGCTCCCACCCAGACAGCGGGCGGCCGTGGTCGCCCGCTTCGTGCTCGACCTGTCCGAGGCCCAGACCGCTGTCGAGCTCGGCTGCACGGTTGGCACGGTGAAGTCCTTGAGCAGCCGGGGAATGGCGCGGGTACGACAACTGTGGATGGTGGACCAGGCCGCTGAAACGGCGGCCACTCTCGGAAGGAGGGGAACATGATCGCGGAAGAACAGGACCGCACCGTGGCCCGCCTCCGCCATGAACTCGGTTCCGTGGACGTGCGGACACACGGCGACCACGTCGACCGCGTGCTTCGACACGTGCACAACCGCAGGAAGGCCCAGAAGAGACAGCGGATGCAGGTGCTGACGGCGATGGCCGTCGTGCTGGTCGCGCTGACCGGGGCGTTCGTGGTGGTGCTGCGGACCCCCGACCCGACGAACCAGGTGGCCGCCCAACCGGTGATCGACTGGCCGCTGCGCGGAGACCTCGCGGGCGACACCGGATTGCTGAGTCGCGCCGAGAAGGTCTGGCGCGAGGCTCAGGACCTGGCGGACAAGCCGATCCGCCCGCTCTACGCGACCCGCTCACCGCACGGCGAGGCGAACATGATCCTGGTGGTGCTCGCCTCCACCGGGCCCGACGGATCACCACGAGTGGCCTTCGTGACCACCCCGACAACCATCCGACGGGAACCGGACGCCACCAAGCTGATGCTGCGGGCGGTGACCACGGTCGAGCCGAACCAGCGGGCGATCGGGTTCATCGCGGCCACCGCGTCCACCCAGGACCAGAAGGGGCTGTCCGCCAGCGGCGTCGCCTTCGCACTCGGAGCGCCCAACAGCACGAACCTCAAGGTGCGCTCGTCCGTCCTCGACGACGCCTACGTCGCGGCCTCGGTCGTGCATGGCGGCGGACTGTGGCAACTCCTCGAAACCGGTGTCGGCGCGTGGAACAGCGGGGTGGAAGCCAGCCTCGCGGGCACCACGCCGACACTCGTCCAACTCGCCGCCGGTGTCGACGACGTCGACGTCGCTCCGGTATCCCTGATCACCGACCCCAACGGCCTGCGCGCCGAGGGCACCGACGTGCGGTCGGGCGACATGATCGCCACGCCGACGGGGGTGCTCGGCGTGGTGACCGGACCGAACGGCCTGGTCGACACCCGCCTGACGAGTCTCAACTCGGCGGGAATCGTCCGCACGGCGATCTCGAAGGTGCCCGGTGTCTTGAGCGACCAGACCACGTTCACTCCGACCGGCCCGGTCCGACCCGGGGAAATCGCACCCGGCAACCGGGTCGTGCTCACCGACCGCGAGCGCGAGGAACTGGTATTCACCATCGGCACTCTGACCTCGACCAAGGACGGCTGGCTACTCGACCGGGCCGCCACCCCCGACACCACCACGGCCATGCGAGTGGGCAAACGATGACCCGGCCAACGAGGGCGGGGCGTCGCCCGCCCCACCCTCGCGACTACGGGCTAGTAGGCCGAGACCCAGCCGTTGCCCCAGACGCGCGAGGGGCCCCAGTCCTTGGTGAGGCGAAAGTAGTGCTCGTGGTACGGGTAGAGCCCGGCCCAGCAGTAGCCGTGGTAGGCGCCGTTGAGCGAGTAGCGGACCGTCGGCCCGACCTTGGTGTCGGTGCCGTAGGCGTTCCACATCTCGACCTTGATCTCGCGGGTCCAGTAGTTCGGGTCTGTGCTGCCGGTCCCGCGCAAACCCACGCACGCCTGACCGGACGGCGAAGGCCAGAACGTCCGCGAGGCGAGGGCCGTGGAGAAGTCGTAGGTGAAGTTGAAGGGAAGGTAGGATGCCTGAACGCCCATCGTCTCGTTGGTGGGCCGATCACGACCGTCGTCCTCGATCAACTCCAACGTGGGGGCACCCGCGATCGGCCTGCCCGTGGAGGGACGGGCGTCAACCACGGGATCTTTGGGTGTGGACGGACGGTCGGCGGTCGCGGCAGGCGTCACGGTCGCAACCGCGAGTATTGAGATGGCCGCGACCAGAATTCGTTTCCTTATGGACATCGGTAAAACCCCCACAACATCTCGCTCCCGGAGTCAGGAATGGGAAGTTAGCCAGTTTCCATGCTTGTACACGTCCATCTTTCGGGTGACAGCAGGGCCAGATATGCGCTCTATCCCAGAAAATACCCCCTAATGGTGGAGTCAAGTCAGACCAAGAAGAGTAACGTTGACGAGCGAACGGCGTAACGCGCGTTCACTGAATAAAATAGAGGTATGACCCCGCGGTCCTCGATCTCGACGAGGTGGGCAGCCGGAGCATCGGCAGACGCAAGCGATGATCAACTGCCGTGTGCGGCGCCCCCGGGTCATCCACCACAGTTTCCCCGGGACAGGGTTCCCGAGGAAAAACCGCGTCGACAACGCGCTGCCCTCGCGCGCGCTGCGGACGCGAGAACGGCGGTCCGGCCACATTTGCAGGGGTGTGGCCGGACCAGCCGCCGCATATCAATTTCGTTGAATGCGCTTATTGCGAGACTCCAGCAAGAACTAACCCCATGCGCACACGAGCCGCTATGGCGCCCATCACAAGATCGACGGCGAGCGCACTCCACATACGCGGGAAGCGACCCGCTTCGCCGCATACCGCCAGACACAAGCAAACGAGCCTTTGACCTGACATCAGGTCAAAGGCTCGTTACGCAAGTGTGGCGGGTGAAGGATTCGAACCTTCGAAGCTTTCGCGACGGATCTACAGGCGGCTGACCTGCGAAGACGCAGGTGAATCCAGAGGCATGGTTCACCCAGACGGACGCTACGGAGCCGTCCAGAGGCAATGCGAGCAGTGATTTCGCACCCAGGCTCGCACCCCACCAACTCTGCTGCTCACCGCAGGAGACGTGCCGCCCGAGCGGGCGAGGCGCCGTGAGCGGAACCGTGGCACCAGCCCCAGCAGCGCACCAGAAGGAAGATCACACCATCGCGCCGCGCTTAGTGTCGATCATGCAGGCCAAGAGCAGTCGAGCAAGGAGGTACTCGTGATCCTGAACAAGGCTGTTGAGCTCGTCCCTGCCAGCCAGTGTACTTCGCACGACAGACACTCTCAGGTGCGATCACTCTGAGCTACAGACGATCACCAGGTCAGGTGTGGCGCCGATGGTATCCGCAGAGGAGACTGTCTGTAGGCTTAAAACACAGAGCGAGGAAAAGGAGGTACTCAAGTGACCACAGTTGTGACAGTCACAAGAGAAAAGCTTGAAACACGTCGCAAGCAGATCCTCACGCGACGAGGAGTCACACTTGAGCAGTTCACAAACCGCGCAGCTCAGGGCCAGCTTGTCGGAGATGAGTGGGACGACTGGAACACTCTTGAAGAAATATCTTTCCTCCTGAGCGAATGAACCACAGCACCGAAAATCTCCTTGACGTAGAGTCTCAGAAGTTTGCCGACAAAACAAGTGAGTTCTTGACGGCAGTATTCGATGACGTTCCTCCCGTTATAGTCGAACGGCTAGACAACCGAATTGTGATTCGAACATGCAGGGGAGTGCCACTCAAGGCGTCTGGAGTAGAGCTCGCAAAACTTGATATCAGCATTCGATGTCGAGTCGACGCATCAAATCTGTATCTCGCTGTTGAGAAATCAACAATAAAGCTGACAGCCCTGCTTGACCGCGCCCCGATAATTCGCTGGGAGTACGAACGGGATGCGCATAGCAAGCCAACGGCGCATATTCACGTGCATGCACACCGAGGCGCACTCTCCCACATCCTTTCGCAGTGCGGGCACGAGAATCCGCACGGCATGGAGTCGCTTCACATCCCTGTCGGCGGGGCGCGCTTTCGCCCCAGCATCGAGGACGTAGTCGAGTTCCTGATCGATGACTGCGGACTGGATGGGAAGTTGAACTGGCAGAAAGCAGTGAAGCTCGGACGCGCGGACTACCGGGAATTCCAAGCGAAGACTGTCGTCCGAGACATGCCAGAAATCGCAGCGGAGGCGTTGAAGCGTCTAGGATATTCAGTTGAACCTCCCCCCGGCGGTCACCCACCCCCCTCCGAGAAGGCACTCTACAAGCCCTGAGCCAAGTGGCCTGGACGTTCCCTCGTTGCACAATCATCGGTCTTGCCTGAATCTGCAACAAGTCATACCTGCACCCGTTCTTTACGGCGCTCGTCCACAATGAACAAGAAGCGCCGCCATCATCTTTGAGCGTTATTCGTAAGTCAACAGTACAAGTCGGCCACGTATCGCGTCCGCGAGACTGGGTACATGCAGGCACAGCGCCTGACCGATCAGCAAAGGAATACGACGGTAGATTCTCGACACGGTTGGCTGACTGACTCCGAACAAGTCACCTACAGCCATCTGATTCAGATCTTTGTCTGATGAGGACCAACATCACGGCAACCATCCGATACAACCCCAAGGCGAGCGGACGCCCGCGCTGTCCGTGGGACGCGGTGATCTGCCAGACACGCGCCACCAGTTCCTCGATCTGGCCGGCAGAAAGTCCTGTAGTAGACTGATATCGCGACGGCCCCGCCCGGTAAGTCGTGTTCCGTGAGAAGAAACGATCCTACTTGGTTGGGGCTGTTGTCCTATTTGCGGGTGATCGCCAGTTGTGAATAACCCTGGCGGTCTCAACCGGTGGCTGCGACACCGTGTGTGAGCAGGAGTTCGTCTAGTTTTTCGGCTGGTGTTTTCCAGTCGAGGGTCTGGCGGGGCCGGCCGTTGAGGCGGGCGGCGACAGCGTCCAG
Organism: Actinomycetota bacterium; assembly: GCA_030857905.1. GTDB lineage: Bacteria > Actinomycetota > Actinomycetes > Mycobacteriales > Pseudonocardiaceae > Actinokineospora. The sequence continues at coordinate 1 of JALZNB010000552.1, read as the reverse complement.
T
>JALZNB010000181.1 GCA_030857905.1 Actinomycetota bacterium | reverse complement strand
GTCCAGCAGGCGCGGGTCGAAGGCGAACGGGTCGACCCGGCCGAACCAGCCGGTCAGGCTCGGATCGCGGTCGGTCAGCTCGGGCGAGCGCACGTAGAGGAACGCCAGGCCCGGCAGGCCCAGCAGGTGCTTCATCGTCCCGGCCACCAGGTAGTCGCAGCCGAGCCGCCGCACGTCCACCGGTTCGACGCCCACCGCCTGGTAGGCGTCGACGAAGACCCGCGCGCCCGCCTCGTGCGCGACGCGAGTCAGCTCCGCCACCGGCAGGCGCACCGAGTCCTGGTAGGTCACCAGCGGCACGGACACCAGGTTGGCGCGCTCGTCGATCAGGGCGGCGTGCTCGTCGACCGACCCGGCGAAGGCCACCTCGGCGCCGCGCGGGCGCTGGGCGAGCCACACGTGGGCCACCGAGGGGAACTCCGCGGTGGTCGTGACGATCCGGGAGCGCGTGCCCCAGTCCGTGGTGGACGCGACCTGGTACGCGCCGGTGGAGGCGTTGGGCACTACGGCGACCTGCTCGGCGCTCGCGCCGATCAGCGCGGCGAAACTGCGGCGCGCGCGCAGGACCTCGGTCTCGAAGCGGTCCCACGGCGTGCCCGTGTCGGCCATGTCGTCGAGCATCCGCGCGAGGGCGGCGTCCAGGTCCAGCGAGCGGGGCCCGAGGCTGCACCCGGCCAGGTGCGCCCGGTCGGCCAGCACCGGGAAGCGGGCGCGGAAGGCGCTGGGCTCCAGCGGCGTCGCCACGGTGGCGCTCGCGGTGCTCATGAGGGACTCACCAGCTCTTCCTCGCCCATCGGGCCGACCCTGGTCAGGTCGGTGCGCACCCGCCACAGGTCGGGAAAGAACTTGTGCGAGATCAGCTTGGCCAGCACGTCGACCGGCGTGCCCTGGGTGCCGACGACCTGGTGGCCGATGATCCGGGTGGCCATCTTGTAGTGCCGCACGCGCCACACCGAGACGCGCTCGTCCCACTCGATCATCGCCTCGGCCAGCCGCACCAGAGGGTGGTCAACGCTGCCCCGGTAGAGGTCGACCAGGTCGACGCCGCGCTCGGCGATCAGCGCGCTGAACGCCCGCTCCAACTCCCGGCTGCGCCGCTGCACCGAGCGCCAGCCCGGCGAGTCGGCCCCCGAACCGTGCCCCAGCACCGTGCGGATGGTCTGGAAGTCCCACGGCGACAGGTAGCGCATCATCTCGAGCTGGTCGGTGACCAGCAGCACGCCGAGCGCGGCCCGACCCAGCAGCCGCGTCGCCGTCTCCACCTCGCCGCGGCCCAGCTCTGCGGTCGCCTCGGCGACCTCGGCGCAGGCGAGCTTGAGCCACAGCTCGGTGGACTGGTGCACGGTCTGGAACAACAACTCGTCGCGGTGGATCACCTCGTCCGGGCTGCGCTGCAACGACAGCAGCACGTCGGTCTTCATGTACCGGGCGTAGTCGTCGGCGCCCTCACCGGCCAGCACCTGCTGGGAGTAGTCCTTGGCCACGTCGCTCCTTCCTCAGCCGATCCGGTGGGACCGGGCGGTCATCGGGACACCGTCGCCGGGTGCGGGGTCCCAGTCCTGCGGCACCGGCTCGCCACCCACCCGGAAACCGGCGGCGGTACTGGTGAGGGCCGTCTCGACCTCGGTGCTGGAGCGACCGCGGAACCGGAACCGGCCGCCGACGTGCTCGTAGTAGGCGTCCGCCGCGGGCAGCACCTCGCCGGGGCTCAGCAGCGCCTCGGCGTAGGGGCCGGGGTCGCGGCCGAGCATCGAGGTGGTCTCGGTGATCAGGCACGGTCGCGCGCTGGGCGCGGGGACCAGCAGCCAGCCACCGATCGCGCCGGGCTCGGTCTCCGGGCCGGGCACCGGCGCGTCCTGGCCGAGCTGGAGCCGGAAGGCCGCCTCCATCAGGTCGTAGCCGTGCAGGTCGCGCCAGACGAAGGGGATCTCCGCGCCGCCGACGCGGGCGCCGACCTCCAGGAAGGAGCAGGACACCTCGTCACCGTCGCGGTGGACGAACAGCTCCAGGTGGAACGGGATGGCCTGGTCGGTCAGCGCGCGCAGGAACGCGGTGGCCGCGGCGCCCACGGCCGCGTTGACCAGCGGGTCGTCCTCCTCCACCGAGCCCAGCACGCTGCCGCCGCGGAATCCCAGGCAGGTGTTGGTGTAGCGCGAGGCCCGCCACCGCAGCATCTCGCCTCCGGCGAACACGCCGTCGACGTGGTAGATCGGGTCGGCGTCGAACGCCTGCACGAGCATCGGCTCGCCGGTCAGCGGCAGGGCCGCCAGGTCGTCGGGCCCGTCCAACCGCACCACGCCCGCGCTGGAGCTCCCGACGCGCGGTTTGACGATCAGCGGCCACCCCGCCGTCGCGGCGAGGTCGAGCACGTCCTGGGCGTGGGCGACCGGGGCGAAGGCGGGCACCGGGAGCCCCGCCTCGGCGATCGCCCGGCACATCACGAGCTTGTCCCGGAACCGGACGAGCTCGTCCGGGCGCTGCCCCGGCAGGTCCCACACCTCGCGCAGCGCGGCGACGACCAACAGGTCGTCCTCCTTGAGACCGACCACGCGGTCCGGCGCGCCGTGCCTGCTCGCGAGCTCACCCAGGGCCGCCCGCACCTGCTCCAGGTCGTCGGTCGCGTCGACCAGGGCGATGTCGGTCGCGGTGGCGGGCACCGATCCGAGACCCACCGCCGTGCTGATGTAGGTGACGCGGTTCACGTCGTGGTCCAGGTAGGCGGCGTAATCGGCGTAGTGCTCGCGCCACCGGTTGACGATCACTACGTGGGCTTGTCCCAGCCCTGGGGAAAGTCTTTCGGTCATCATGCAGTCCCTCCGAGGCCACACGTGGGAAACACGCGTCGCCGGGGCGGCGACGGTGCTCGGTGGGCGCGCTCGATCAGGTTGTCCACTCGCGTGGTGCGACGACCCACGGATATTTCGGCGTTGTGCATTTCAGACTGGCGCGGTGAACACGCAGGTGCCGCGGGTCTCGGAATTGGAGTACGAGACGACCGCCCCGTCCTCGGCCTTCAGCGCGCGGACGAAGGCGCCCGCGTAGCCCGCCGCGTCGACGAAGACGCCCCAGTTG
>JALZNB010000527.1 GCA_030857905.1 Actinomycetota bacterium | reverse complement strand
GGCCTGCGCTGGGCGGCCCACGCCGCGCGCTGGTTCCCCGACGGCCAGCTCTACATGTCGTTGGGCGGCTTCGATTCCAGGGACTCGCCGCTGGACCCGGCCGAGGTGCTGGCCCGGTTCCTGCTCGGCCTCGGGGTGGCGGCCGAGGATGTTCCGGCCGACCTCGCCGACCGCGCTGTGCTGTACCGCTCGCTGTTGGCCAAACGCCGTGTCCTCGTTCTGCTCGACGACGCCCACACCTCGGACCAGGTGCGACCACTGCTGCCCGGCGATGGCTTGTCGATGGTGGTGGTGACCAGCAGACGCAAGCTCAGCGGGCTCGTCGCGGACGGCGCTCGTCTGCTTGTGGTGCACACGCTGCCCGTCGACGCGGCCGAGCGGTTGATCGAACACGCGGCGGGCCCCGCGGCCGACGCCCGGGAACGTGCGCTGCGCTCCACGCTGGCCCGTCTCTGCGGCTACCTCCCGTTGGCGCTGCGCATCGTCGGCGCCCGCCTGGCGGTGAGCCCCCGGTGGTCGATCGGCGACCTCGTCGCCGAACTGGCCGACGAACGCACCCGGTTGGCCGCGCTCGACATCGAGGACGCCGACACCAGCGTCCGCGCCGCACTGGATGTGACCCACCGAAGCCTGAACGAGGCTCAGGCCCGCACGGTGGGGCTGTTGGCGATCTTCCCAGGGCAGTGGGTGAATCCACATGTTGTGGCCGCGCTGTGCGGGACGGACGTGACGCGGGCCAGGGCGCTGCTGCACGCGCTCGCCGAGTCGTTCCTGGTCATCGAGACCGACCGTGACGTGTTCGGCATGCACGACCTGGTGCGGTTGCACGCGCGCGAGCTGGTCACCGATTCGGTCGTGCCGTTGCGCGAGGTGGCCAGGTACTACGTCCTGGTCGCCGACCTGTGCCGTCGGCACATCGGTGTGGTCGTCGACGACCTCGACGCCGCCGTCGAGTGGCCGTACCTGCCGCGGCCGGACATCCAGGGCCGCGAGGAGGCCCTCGACTGGTTCGAGTCCGAGTGGTCGAACCTGCTCGCGGTGGCCGCCGCGGCGGCCGAGGCCGGGTGCCATGCCGAGGTGTGGCGGCTCGCGCGGATCGCGGTCGAGTTTCGCCGCGTTCGGTCCAGGCGGGACGACTGGGAGTGGCTGCTGGCCCTCGGGCTGGAGTCCGCGCGGCTGGCGGGGGACCTGCGGGGCCAGGTCTGGCTGCACCTGAGCCGGTGCGTGTTGTTGACCCGGTTCGGCGAAGAACACGAATCGGTCGCCGATGCCGAGCTGGCCATGGCTGTCGCCGACGAATCGCGTGATCCCCGATTGATGGCGATGGCCCGTAACACGCTCGCAGGCGCGGAATATGGCTGCAAGAATTACCAAGAGGCGCTGGACGGATATCACAAGGCTCTTGTCCTGGCCCGGCGGGCCGATTACCGTCTCGGAGTCGCGAACGCGCTGAACAACATCGCCCAGGTACATCGGAACCTGGACAATCGGGCGGAAGCCGTCGGCCCGCAACGAGAATCCGTCGTGCTGTTCAGACAGGTGGGGGAGCCCCGTTTTGTCAGCTTGGCGCTGGCCAACCTGGCGGAGCTCGAACACGAACTGGGACAGTTGGGCGACGCGGCCACACACGCGGGAGAGGCCGTGCGGATCGCGGTGGAGAACGGCCTCGAATTGACCGAGGCTTTTGGCCGCGAGGTCACCGGGCGGATATTGCGGGACACGGGAGACGTGGAGGGGGCGCGAGCGGAATTGAGGGTGGCATTGACGCTGTACGAGCGCGTGTATTCCCCTGCCGTTGACGTCGTCCGGGAAACCCTCGCCACCCTGGCCTGAGGTTGAGGCTGATTCTTCGCTACACGCTGTTGACGTGGCGGTTCTCCACGGGGGCCCGGCTCGCCTCGCCACCGTAGGGAGTCAGGTCCGGGCGCTTCGGGGCGAGGCCGTCGCCGATGGACTCGCCCATGATCTGACGGCGGACCCACGGCAGCAGGTGCGTGGTGGTCCACGCCAGGTCGGCCTGGCGCAGGCGCAGCCATGGCTGCGGCGGCTCGGGGGGCAACGGTTCCCGCCAGTCCCCGTCGACTGACACGCCGAGCACCTCGGCCGTGTGCATCGCGATGCGGCGGTGGCCCTCGGAGGAGAAGTGGAGGCGATCATCGCACCACGCGCGGCGATCGTGCAGGATGTCCATGGACCAGAGGTCGACCAGACGGGCGCCCCGGCGTTGGGCGATGGCGTGCAGGTGGCCGTTGTAGATGGCGACCTTGCCCCTGACCCGACGCAGCAGTGGTTGCAGTTGCGGGTCAGGGCCGGTGAACAGCAGGACTTCCGAGCCGCTCGCGCGCAGACGTGCCACCGCGTTGTCGAAGAGCACGGCCACCTCGTCCACATCGCAGCCAGGGGTGAGGATGTCGTTGCCGCCGCCGCAGAGGGTCACCAGGTCGGGGGCCGCCCGCACGGCGATCGTGACCTGTTCGTCGATGATCTGCCGCAGCATCTTGCCGCGCAGTGCCGTGTTCGCGTACTCGAACCCGGGGCTCCGCTCGGCCAACAGCACGGCGAGCCGGTCCGCCCAGCCGATGTAGGCGCCGTCCGGGCCCTCGTCGCTCATCCCCTCGGTGAAGCTGTCCCCGATCGCGATCCAGCTGTTCCACCCACGCACAGCCGCACTCCCCTCGGACCCATCCTG
>JALZNB010000517.1 GCA_030857905.1 Actinomycetota bacterium | reverse complement strand
CATGTCTACACCACATAATTTTAAAAAAAACAGGTGTCCGTGGTCCGAGTCGCCGAACACGAGGAGTTGGCCCGGCTCATCCCGGGCCGGATCAGCAAGGTCGACGGCGTGCTCGACACCGACACCCACATCGCGTTCCGCTCCTACTCGCGCCGTGACACCGATGTGGCCTTCGACATCGGCGGGGACGAGAGCTGACCCGCCAGGATGGGGCAAGTGGCCCCTGGCTAGAACCGATCCCCGAAGATCAACCGGGCGACCTCCGTGTCGGTTTCCCTACCTTCGTCGTAGCCGCCAGCGCCCCGCAGGTTGTTCATGATCACCAGCGTGTAGCGCTCGGCGGGGCCCGCGAATCCGACGCTGTTCATCACCCAGCCGCCGTCTTCCTCCGACCAGCCGTCCTTGTTGCCCGGCCGGGCCGCCGAACCGGCGCCCCACACGCCCCACTGCTGGTTCGGGGCGACGGCGCGCATCCGCGCCACGATGAAGTCGCGGTCCGGCTCGGACAACGAGGTCAGCGCGTAGGTCATGAGACGGTCGAGATCGTCGGCGGTGCACTTCTGGAAACCCCAGAAGGGGAAGATCGCGCTGAACCCGCGTTCCGGGCGCAGCGAGGTCATGCCGTAGCGGGGAAACGCCTCGTTGAACACCATGTGATCGGGTCCCGCGTAGCGCGTCCACAACGCCGTGGCCGCGTCGTCGTCCGAGCTGTGCAACATCGCGTCGATCTTCGCGCGGTCCGCGGCGGAGAGCCGTACCGCACCGGCGCGATCACGCACCAGGAGATCGACGACCATCGCCAGCTTGATCGTGGACGCCGTCCAGGTCAGGTCGCCCGCGTGGTCGTTGCGCCACACCGCGCCCGTCGCACGGTCGCGCACCACGATCCCCACCGTGCCGGGGCGACCGGCGACATAGGTTTGCGCAGCCGCGAAACTCCGCTGCCACCCGCAGTCGAAGCCCGATTCGGGAACTGGACAGTCCGAACGCACGGAGGGCACCGGCGAGGTCGGCGGCGCCGCGACGGACCCACCGCACGCCGAAACGAGCAGCACCGCCATGAGGACCGCGGTGTGCCACATCACGGCGGCAGGCTACCGCGCCGGGAACAACCATTCCATCGCCGCGACACATTTTTCCACATAGGCGTCCTTGCCCATGTCCACCCCGTAGGTCAGATCGTTGAACACCGAGGCCCGCGCGTAGAAGACCGCCCGTTCCCGAAACCGGTCGTCGACGGTCCCGAGCGCGGCGTCCAGCGCCACGGGCCCGAGGTCGCGCAAGATCAGACCGAAGTCGTAGGCCGGGTCCACGATCGCCGCGTCGCTCCAATCGATCACGCCGGTCACCGCCCACGACACCGGGTCGACGAGCACGTGCTCGATCCCCAGATCGTTGTGCGAGAACACCAGATCGAACCGCTCGTCCGGGACCGGCGCGGCCAGATAGCGCTCCACTGCCGCGCGGTGCCGCTCAGGCACAAGACCACCGACAGTCGCGTACTCCTCGACCGCGTCGCTGTGCCATCGCGTGAGCGGGTCGGCGTCCTGCCCGACCAGGCAGGCCATCCGCTCCACCGGGATCGCGTGCAACTCGGCCAGCATCCTGCCCAGCTCCGCGCCAACCGCCGCCGCGTGTGGGGCGCGCGCCTCGATGGGCAGGTCCAGAAGCGGCACCCCGGGGACCTTGCGGTAGGCCATGCACCCGTCCGCGGCCGAGACGAACAGCGGCGCGGGCACCGCCAACGACACGATCTCGGCGACGGTGGCGAGCAACCGCCCTTCCCGCTCCACCACCGCGGTGTCCGGTGACTTGGTGAACCGCACGATCACCTCGTCGTTGACCTCGTAGGCGATGTTCTCCCAACCCTCACCGAGGCGTTCGACCGACTCGACCCGATACTCCGGGAGGTGGGCCGCCAGTACGCGGCGGACGTCCTGGCTCGTCATGGCGCGAACCCTATCCACAAGGGACGGATGAACTCGACCAGGAAATGTCCCGCAAGCCGTTGAGCTGCGGCCTGATTTGATCTTGTTCATGGTAGATGCCACCAAAAGCAAAAAAAGGGGCGGCACCCGGATCGGGTGCCGCCCCTCTATCTCACGTCACTACAGCTTCTTCGTGGGATCGTCCGTGGCCACCTGCTGGCCGGTCTCGTGGGGTCCCGCCTCCAACTGGGCGGGGGTGGCCGAGTGACCGACGTGCTGGGCAGCGCGGGCGCGAGCCAGCGCGACGGTCTCGTCGACGGGGTCCGGGGTGAGCCACGAACCCTGCACCGGGGCACCGGCCGAACCGAGCTTGTTCATCTTCTTCGGCACCGGCGCACCCTGGTACTCCAGCGGGAGCGGGTGCCCGTGGTCGTCCACCGGGCCGAGAGGCTGGTGGATCTCGATGAACTCGCCGTGCGGGAGACGCTTGATGATGCCGGTCTCCACCCCGTGTTCGAGCACCTCACGGTCCGAGCGCTGCAAACCGATGCAGAGTCGGTAGGTGATGAAGTAGACCAGCGGCGGCAGCACAAGCAGACCGATGCGACCCGCCCACGTCGTCGCGTTGAGCGAGATCGCGAACTTGTCGGCCAGCACGTCGTTGGCCGCCGACAGCAGCGACACCATGAAGAAGGTGATCGCCATCATGCCGAGGCTGGTACGGACCGGCACGTCGCGCGGACGTTGCAGCAGGTTGTGGTGCGCGTAGTCCTTGGTGAACTTGCGCTCGATCCACGGATACACCGCCGCGAGCCCGACGAGCGTCGGCAGACCGGCCATGAAGGGGAAGAACGCCGCGGGGATCGTGTAGTCCCAGAGGTAGACCTCCCACGCGGGCCACAGCCGGATGAGACCGTCCGTCCACCCCATGTACCAGTCGGGAACCGTGCCCGCGGAGATGTGCGAGGCGTTGAACGGGCCGAAGTTCCAAATCGGGTTGATCTGGAACAGCCCACCCAGGGCCGCGGTGACACCGACAACGACGGCCATGAACGCGCCGCCCTTGACCGCGAAGACCGGCATGATGCGCACGCCGACGACGTTGGTCTCCGTGCGCCGCACACCGGGGAACTGGGTGTGCTTCTGGTACCAGACCAGCGCGAGGTGGATGCCGATGAGCGCCAGGATGATGCCGGGCAGCAGCAGGATGTGGAGGGTGTAGAGCATCGGGACGATGGTCTCGCCGGGGAACTCGCCGCCGAAGGTCAGCCAGTGCGCCCAGGTGCCGATCACCGGGATCGACAGGATCAGGCCGGACATGATCCGCAGGCCCGCACCGGAGAGCAGGTCGTCGGGCAGCGAGTAGCCCGCGAAGCCCTCGAGCGCGCCGAGCATGAACAGCACCACGCCGATGACCCAGTTGACCTCGCGCGGGCGCCGGAAGGCGCCGGTGAAGAACACCCGGAACATGTGCACGACGATCGCCGACATGAACAGCAACGCCGCCCAGTGGTGCATCTGCCGCGCGAACAGGCCGCCGCGTACCTCGAAGCTGATGTTGAGCGTGGACTCGAAGGCCCGCGACATCTCGAGGCCGCGCAGGTTCGTGTAGGAGCCCTGGTAGACGACCTCCTGCATGGAGGGGTCGAAGAACAGCGCGAGGTAGGTGCCGGTGAGCAGAAGCACGATGAAGCTGTAGAGCGCGATCTCGCCGAGCAGGAACGACCAGTGCGTCGGGAAGACCTTGTTCATCTGCTTGCGCATGCCACCGGCGAAGCGGTAGCGATCGTCAGCCCACTTGGCCGCACCGCCGGCTGCCCTGCTCGCCGCGTTGGTGGGCTTCGTGGGAGAAGTGATGGCGCTCATGACTTACGCTCCCAGAATGCGGGCCCGACCGGCTCGTTGAAATCGCTCCTGGCATAAAGATAGCCAGTTTCCTCGTCGACCGCGATGGGGAGCTGCGCCAGTTTGCGGGTCGCCGGGCCGAAAATGGGCTTGGCGTACTGCAACGCGTCGAACTGTGACTGGTGACACGGGCACAGGATGCGATTGGTGCGCTGCTCGTAGAGCGAGGTCGGGCAACCGAGGTGGCTGCAGATCTTCGTGTAGGCGTAGTACTCGCCGTAGTTGTAGTCTTCCTGGCCCTCGTGCTTGATCACCTTGGCCGCGTCCTCGGTGCGCAGCCGGATCAGCATGACCGGGTTGTCCGAGCGCCGCAGCGCCTTGAACAGCGCCTCGTGGTCCCCGCGCTCCGACTCGCGGAACGGGAAGACCGTCTCGATGGCACCGGTGTCGAGGTCTTCGGGCTTGACCAGCACCACATCGTGCGGCACGCCGGTGTCGCGGCGCAGGAACACGCGCTGACCGTCGGTCGACATCCAGCCGGTGTGCCAGAGCGAGTCCTTGGAGTTGGTCTGGGCCCACGGGTCGCGGACGAAACCGCCGAGGGCGAACACGCCGACACCGAGGCCCATCGCGCCACCGGCGAGCCCGGCCGAGCGCTTGATCAGCGACCGGCGGGCGATGGTGCTGCGGTGACCCGCGTCCGCGAGCTGGGCGAGGATCGTCTTCTTGTCCAGCTCGGTGGAACCGCCGTCGTGCCGCTGCTGGACCGCGACCTCGTGGGGGATGAACTTGCGCGAGTAGAGCAGCGCGCCGACACCGAGTCCGAGGACCGAGAGACCGAGGGTGATGCCGAGCATCGGGGTGAACAACGTGTACATGAGGTGTCCGTCGGAACTCGGCGGCACGTAGGCCGACGGCCAGGCGAAGAACACCACGACGAAGCCGAGACCGGCGAGCGCGGCCAGCAGGAACCAGGACGCGACGAGCCGCTCGGCCCGCTTCTCGGCCTTGGTGCCCTCGACCGGCCACGGGTCCGGGTACTCGACCAGTTCGACGCCGTCGAGCTTGGCACCGAGCTTGACCAGGTCCTCGCGGGACATCTCGGCCAGTTCGGCGTCGCTGGGCATCTCCGAGTTGTCGGCACTCATTTCTTCGCCCCAATCCAGAGGGCGACGCCGACGAGGGCGGCGATGCCCACGATGAAACCGATCAAGCCTTCGGACTGCGGCCCAAGTCCGCCGAGCGCGTTGCCGCCGGGGTTGTTGTTCCCGTCGGTCACCGACTTGACGTAGGCGATGATGTCCTTCTTCTCCTCCGGCGTGAGCTGCCGGTCGGAGAACTTGGGCATGTTCTGCGGGCCGGTCAGCATGGCGGCGTAGATCTGTTCCTCGGTGACGCCGTCCAACGCGGGGGCGTACTTGCCTGAGGACAGAGGGCCACCGCGACCGGTGAAGTTGTGGCAGGACGCGCAGTTGAGCCGGAACAGCTCACCACCGCGCGCGGAGTTCTCGCCGACGAGCTGGCTGCCGGTGCCCTCCGGCATCTGGAGGCCGCCGCCCTTGGTCTGGACGAACGCCATCAGGGCGTCGATCTCTTCCGGGGTCAGCTTCGGTGGCTTGCGCCCGGCCTGGGCTTCCTGCCGGACCGCGGGCATCCGCCCGGTAGATGTCTGGAAGTAGACCGACGCGTCACCGATGCCGATCAGGCTGGGACCCCGGTCGATCACGCCCTCGAGGTTGACACCGTGGCAGGAAATGCAGGTGTTGTTGTAGATCTGCTCGCCCTGTCGCAGCAACGCCGGGTTCTCCTGCGCCTGGGCCAGCGGCGGCTCCGGCGCGAAGGCGCCATAGAGGAAGCCGAGTGACACCAGCGCGAAACCCAGGGCCAGTAGGCCGGCCACACGCTTGCGGAGCTTGCTCCGGCTCCGTGGTTTCTTGATCATTTATGCGACAACCCTTGCTGTCAGTGCGGGCTCGGCGAAGCTGTGGTGGGCAGCGGGTACCGGTGTCGTCTCCGACATCACGGGACCAGGTAGATGATCGCGAACAGGCCGATCCAGACGATATCCACGAAGTGCCAGTAGTACGAGACCACGATGGCCGAGGTGGCCTGCGCCGGGGTGAACTTGCTCAGCTTGGTTCTGATGAGCAGGTACACGAAGGCGATGAGGCCGCCGGCCACGTGGAGACCGTGGAAGCCTGTGGTCAGGAAGAACACCGTGCCGTAGGCACCGGACGGGATGGTCACGCCCGCGTGCACCAGCTCGATGTACTCGTAGATCTGGCCGAAGAGGAAGACCACACCCATCAGCAGCGTCACCAGGTACCAGCGGCGCAGGCCGAACACGTCACCGCGTTCCGCGGCGAACACGCCGAGCTGGCAGGTGAACGAGGACGCCACGAGGACGATGGTGAACGGCAGCGCCCAGGCCAGGTTCAGGTGGATCGGGTCGCCACCCATTTCGAGCGGCGGCGGCCAGTGCCCGGTGGCGTTCTGCGCCTTGACGGTGAAGAACATGGCGAACAAGCCGGCGAAGAACATCAGCTCGCTCGACAACCAGACGATGGTGCCGACGCTGACCATGTTCGGCCGGTTCAGCGAGTGCACTCGCTGCCCGATGGAAGGCGCTGCAGTTGTCACGCGACGCATTATGTCCTGCGGTATTCGCCCATGCCCCCTCGGGTCCACGGCGTGGCGAACGGGTGGTGACCACGGGGGCCGGGACTCCTTGTGATCGCGCCCGCGCGAGACCGATAACATCCACGCACCCGACCTGGCCTACCAAGGCAAACGTTTCTGGCCACCGCCCTAGCGAAGGACGCCCGAGCATGAGCCCGCTGCCACTGAAGATCCTCGTGTTCAGTCACCGGTCCGAGGTCCGGGAGACCATCATCACAGCCGTCGGCCGCCGTCCGGCCGCCGATATCGGCCGGGTCGTCTACGTCGAGGTCGGCACCATCGCCGAGGTGCTGATGGAGATGGACGCGGGCGAGATCGATCTCGCCATCCTCGACGGTGAGGCGCAGCCGACCGGTGGCATCGGCCTGTGCAGGCAGCTCAAGAACGAGATCACCGACTGCCCGCCCATCGTGATCGCGGTGCGCCGCAAGGACGACCGCTGGTTGGCCACCTGGTCGCAGGCCGACTCGGTCATCGTGCACCCGCTCGACCCGCTGACCGCCGCCGAGACGGTCGCCGACGTGCTGCGGTCCAAGCGTCTTCCCGTGGTGCGCGGCTGACCATGGCCGATCAGACCTGGCCGGTGCTGCTCACCCGGCTCATCGACCGCGTCGACCTGTCGGCCGAGGACACGTCCTGGGCGATGAACGAGATCATGTCGGGTGAGGCCACCCCGGCCCAGATCGCGGGTTTCGCGGTCGCCCTGCGCGCCAAGGGCGAGACGGCGGCCGAGGTCGGCGGCATGGCCGAGGGGATGTTGGCCCACGCCAAGCGGGTCCACGTCAACGGTCACGCGGTCGACGTCGTCGGCACCGGGGGCGACCAGGCGCACACGGTCAACATCTCCACCATGAGCGCGCTGGTGGCCGCGGCGGCGGGTGTGCCGGTGGTCAAGCACGGGAACCGGGCGGCGTCGTCGAAGTGCGGCACGGCCGACGTCCTGGAGACCCTGGGCGTGGCCATCGAGCTGTCGCCGGACGCGGTGGCCACCTGTGTGCGCGAGGTGGGCATCGGTTTCTGCTTCGCGCCCGCGTTCCACCCGGCCCTGCGGTTCGCGGGTCCTCCCCGACGGGAGCTGGGCATCCCGACGGCGTTCAACGTGTTGGGGCCGTTGACGAATCCGGCTCAGCCCAGCGCCGGGCTGGTCGGCTGCGCCAACATCCACATGGCGCCGATCGTGGCCGAGGTCTTCGCCCGGCGAAACGCCAGCGTCCTGGTCGTGCGCGGTGACGACAACCTGGACGAGATCACGACGACGACCACCACGCGGGTGTGGGTGGTCACCGACGGCACGGTCCGCGAGGACGTCCTTGACCCGTCCCGTCTCGGCATCTCCCCCGCCACGCCCGCTGATCTACGCGGCGGTGACGTGGAGTTCAACGCCCAGGTGGTCCGAGACCTGGTGGCGGGCAAGACCGGCCCGGTCCGCGACGCGGTGGTGCTCAACGCCGCGGGCGCGATCGCCGCGTTCCGCGGCCTGACAGCCGACCTGCACGCCGATGTCGAGTCGGGTCTGGGCCAGGCGTCGAACGCCTTGGATTCCGGCGCCGCGGCGACCTTGCTCGACCGGTGGGCGACCAGGTCGACGGAACTGGCGAACACCGCCACGTAAGCGGCTGGGATCTCACCAGCCATGATCACCGAATAGCCGCTAAGCGGTG
>JALZNB010000486.1 GCA_030857905.1 Actinomycetota bacterium | reverse complement strand
CCTGGGCCGCTTGTTTTCAGTCGCTGGTCGACCAGAACAGGTGCCGTCGGTGGAGGTACGCTGGACGCGGCGAGTTCCGCGCCGAACCTCCAGATCCGGCACCCACGCCGCCGGGCACACGCGGGGGCAAAGGGGACGCACAGCGCCTCGGGACGCACCATCAACGGCACACCGCACTGGCTGCGGGCGAGGATCGGCGCGTGGGGCAGGCCCGCGCCCACCACGCAGCCGGGAAGCGACCGCCATGACGTCCAAGAAGCAGCTCAAGACCCGTATCCAGGCCCGCATGGCCAAGACCGGCGAGCGCTACTCCACCGCCCGAACCCACATCGCGGGTCCGCGGAGCCCGACCGTCGACCACGGGTGGACGTTGCGGGGCGGGGTGAACCCCGAGTCCGCGGCGCTGGTCGGGCTCCTCGCGCACGCGGGCATCCGAGCGGGCCACGAACTGGACGAGCCACTGCTGTTCGGCATCGGCGGCGGGATCGGCGCGGGCTACATCCTGTGGGAGTTCAAACACGATGACTCCCGCGTCGTGGTTCTCGGCTTCACGAACCACTGGCAGCGCATCGCGGTGCCCACCGGCAAAGTCGCCGACCGTCTCGGAATCTCGGTCACCGAGCAGCGCACGGGCAGCGTGAACGCCGCCCGGCGGCACCTCGACGCCGGTCGACCCGCGCTGGTGTGGCCCGACCGTTTCCACATCGGCTACTGGAACCTGCCCCCGGCCCTCGACGGACACGGCGGGCATCCGGTCGTCGCGTACGCACGTGCCAACGGCCGAGTCCACCTCGACGATCGCAACCTGACACCACTCACCGTCCCCGAAGAGGACTTCGACCGGGCCCGCGCGCGCGTCGGCTCGTACAGGAACCTGGCAGTCACCGTCGCCGACACCGACGTCGTGATCACCTCAGACCGGCTGCGGGACGCGGTCGTCGCCGGGATCGCCGACGTCGCGGACCATCTGTCGGCGCCGTCGGACTCGTTCTCGTTGCCCGCCTGGCGCAAATGGGCCCGGATGATGATCGACCAGCGCAACCCGAAGGCGTGGCCCAAGGTCTTCGCCGACCAGGTCGGCGTGTTCGGCGCGCTCGCGTCGGTCTGGGAGGGCGTGGAGCCCGCGGGCATGGACGGAGGCAACCTCCGCGACCTGTTCGCCGACTTCCTCGACCGTGCCGCGCTGATCCTCGATCGTCCGGTTCTGGCCGTCGAAGCGGGCCGCTGGCGCGACATCGCCGAGCGGTGGCACGCGCTGGCCGAGATCACGCTGTCCGCCGACATCCCGGCGGTCGCTCGGCTCCGTGTCCTGACCGCCACCATCTCGACCTCGATCGGCGATGGCGACGAAGGCTCCGCCGAGCGCGACGAGGCTGCCAGGGAACTGTGGGCACTGCGCGCCGAACATGCCCGCACCAGTCCGTTTCCTGACCTCGACGGCCAGTTCGCCACGATCGGCGCGCACCTGTCCGACATTCACGACGCCGAGGCGGCGGGCATCGTGAGACTGGCCGAGATCGCCGCCACCTTGACGTGATCAACGGCGGCGAGAACACCACGTAGTCGGTGTGGTCGGCGGAGTCGACATGTCTGATTTGCCGGTAAGGAAATCTATGGTGGCTGGGGTAGACATTCGGTAACAGATGACGGTAGTGTTCTTCTTGTAGCGAGAGAGATCTTGTAAGTCGAAAGACGAGGTCGATCAGGCGCGCTGGAGCCGGTCAGGGTTGGGGGTTCCAGTTCGGTGAACGGCCACGAGAAGTTCGAGTGAGAACACAGAGGAGAAGGGCACGTCATTGGATCGCCCGCCGTGGCTGTGTGTCGCCGGGTGGGTACGCGATCCCATCGGATTGGAAGGTGGTTCTCGGTCAGGTACAAGCGATCCCCGCAGCGACCGTCTTTCAGTCGGTCACGGGCATGGTAAGTCGATCTCACGATCGGTCGGCAACGCTGAATCTCATGACAGATCCCGACGACGAACCTCGATGATGTATCCCAAAACCCTTGGGG
>JALZNB010000479.1 GCA_030857905.1 Actinomycetota bacterium | reverse complement strand
GGCAGGTAAGTACCGGGTTCTGCTGAATGGCAACAAGGGCGTGCAGGTAGGCGACAACAACGCTCAGACCAACTACTTCAGCTGATCGGGCCGTTGACGCCCACGAGCCCGGACAACCCGGAATCGGCACCTGCCCTGTCGCCGCAGGCAGGTTAGGTGCCTTCGACGGTCGATGTGACACGTCACAACACGAAGCGCGCTTCAACCACCACGCTGCCGGTACGAATCCCTTTGTCAGCCCTGTTCCCATCCTTTGGGGCTCCCGCCGGGGATTCGAACCTGCGCTCCGATATATCCGCTTCACACCGAACCAGTTGGAGCAAATCTGGAGCAACACAGCGAACTGAAGCACGCCGAATAGCAGGAAACCATGCTCAACGACGTTGAACGCCACCGCCTGACCTTCCGATTCTCTATTTACCCAGGTCAAGGGCATGTGCGCCACACTGACAGTGTGAGGGTCAGCGATCAGGTTCGTCGGTTCTCAATCTCCTCCCGCTAGGGGCGCACGGCGCTGCGGCCACACTTCGCCGCCGTCGTATGGGAGCACGCTGGGGAGAAAATTGGGAGCAGGTAGATGCGTTCAACTGCCCTGACCGCGTTCATCCGCTCCCAACGCCTCTGCCTGACCTGCGGGAGTAGCATTTCCGCAGGTCAGGCCAAGCGTTTGACATAGTTCACACTGAAGGAGTCCTTGGATCGACCTGAACTGCGCCCAAATGCCCTAAACCGCAGGTCAACGGCCCTGAACGGACGCGTACGGCGATCACGGCACAGGTGAGCACTTAGTACTTCTGGGAGCAGACGACATGACCGCATCTGCCTGCTCCGAACTCACGTTCATGCCGATGAGCGAACGTCGTGGTGCAGCGGTAGTTCTATAGCACGGCGAACACGCCTGCTGCTTCCTTGTGCGTGCGGGCGCGCTACGACCGCCGGGCGGTCGAGGCGCCGTGGCAACGCCGCTACGCCGACCGCTTCGAGGCGTCGTAGGACCGTCCCGGACGGTCAGGCGTGCTCGACGGCGTCGGCCTGCGGGCCCCGGTCGCTCTGCCGGATGCGGAAGCGCACCCGCTCACCGGCCACCAGGGGCTCGCCAGAGACCACCGAGACGTGCACGAAGAGGTCGGGCCCGCCCGCGTCGGGGGTGATGAAGCCGAAGCCGCGGTCCGCGTCGTAACGGGCCACCGAGCCGTCGCCGACGCGGGCTGCGGGCCGGGTGACCGAACGGGCCTGACTGGGGGCCGCCGCGGCCTCCACCGGCTCGCCGGTGGCCACGAACCGCACCTCGCGCGCCTGACGACCCTGGTCCACGGTGATCATGGTGAACGAGACCCGGTCGCCCTCGGCCGGCAGGTACACCTCGTCGACCAGGGCGCGCACGTGCAGGAAGACGTCACCCGCCCCGTCGTCGGCGGCCACGAAGCCGAACGACTTCTCCTCGTCGAACCACAGGACGGAGCCGTCGGCACCGTCGCCGGACGCGACCAGAGGGGCTCGGTGGACCCCGGCGTCGAAGCTCAGCGGCACCACGTGCTGGGCCTGCGGCCCCTTCTCCCCGGCGATGACGACGAAGGCCACCCGCTGCCCGGGCGCGAGGACGCCCCCTGTGACGATGGCGGAGGAGTGCACGAACACCTCCGCACCCCCGCCGTCCGGCGCGGCGAACCCGTAGCCCTTGGCCGGCTCGTACCAGGAGACGGTGGCGAGCACACCCAAGGCCGCGTCAGGCGCGACGTCCCCGGTGACGGCGACGTGCAGCGCCTGCGGACCGCGGGGTCCCTCACCGGGCTCGAACTCCACCGTCTGGCCCTCGCGCAGCGCCCTGGCCACGCCCTCACCCCGCACCTGCGAGACGTGCACGAAAATGTCGGCGCTGCCGTCGTCGGGGGCGAGGAAGCCGAAGCCGCGCTCGAGGTCGTACCAGCGGACGGTTCCCTGCTGCACGGTGCACTCCTGGTCTCGCGGGTGGTCGGGGGTCCAGTGTCCCAGGCGCCGGATCCCCGCTGCGCTACTGTGCGCCGCTACCGGGACCGGCGTGCCGCCGCGTCCGCTACCCATCGTGGCCGAAGTCCTCGAATTCCATGGCCACGGGATCGGGCCCACCGATCTGCAGCACCGCGTTGCATGGGTGGCTCAAGACCGCCCCCGAGCCTGGCGTGTAGAAGTTCATGTGCCCGCTGCGATGTAATGATCATGGATTTGAGGTTCGAGCGCGGCTGCGTGCTCCCAGACACCCTCTTGCCCGCAACGCAAAGAGGTCTGGACGTTGTTGGGCAACCCGACACGGTGATCGTGGTGAGCAACGACTTCGATCAAACGATTCGCAGGCTCGACCATGCATCGCACATGTATACAGCGGAACGCGGTTCGGGTGTTGCCGCGGCCAGAACGATGATGCTTGGCGGAACGCCGACCATCATCCTCAACGGAGGCGTGGTATCGCGCTGCTCGACTGATGACGTTGAGCGGCTGCTTGCGCACGAGGGCGAACACGTCGCGCTACACGTGAACCATAAGTCCATAACAGACTGGCCCTTCAAAAACCACTTCTCCGAAGGGCTAGCAGCCCTCCACGGGGTAGCGGCGGCGAACCTTGAAGAGTTTCGAATTGAGCTCCTAATGGCTCAGCTCGATTACCCAGTAGCCGAGCGGGCGAACGCAGGCAGTCTCGACGAGCAGCTCTTCGAGCTGTCATTCACGGTCTGCACAGCACTGACGGATCCAGCTTGCGCCAACCCTCGTGTGTTCGCGAAGACGATGATCGAGGCGATGCAACTCATGGCCACGTCGCTCGCGTGCCTCGCGGGAGCTAACACAGGCGGGACTCACGATTTCGATGTGAGCCAGCTGTCGACTTTTGGGCTAGGTTTCTGACACCAGACCTCGAAGAGCCGACCAGGCTCTCCACCGGACAGCGGTAGTCCCATCCTCCGTCAGCGACCGTGGCTCGCGCGCTGGGAGCTACCCGGTCGACGCTTGACAGGAACGCTTGTTCCTGGCTTCGATGTCTTCAATGACACGCGCCGGTAACGATGCCCCGTCCCCCACCACGCTCCGGTGTCCACCGTGGCGATCTGCGCGCAGGACGTCGAGACGAGGCCGGGCCGGAGCCGCGGGTGCTGTCGGGCGGTACACCGGTGAGGGGTCCGCCGCGGTCCCCCGGAGTGGGCGCCGTCCAGTCTGAGTGCTCCGGCCAAGCTCCGAAAACCTGGAGGTCACCGACGGCATCCGCACGGATGGTTCATTCTCGACGGGGACGGCATCGACGGCGTCGCCCCCGCAGGGCACGAGGACCCGTCCGGTCCGGCGACGAACCGCACGTCAAGCAGGGGCCCGAGATCGCACGCCACCTCCCCCGACCGGGCCCTGACCCGCTCACCACGAATGGAACCAGTATGCCAACGAGGACAGCACTGGCGGTCGCCGTCATGGCGGTGACCGCGTCCGCCCTCGCCGGATGCACCGGTGGCGCGCCATCGGAGTCCGCGGGACACGCCGACAGCCTCACGTACCTGATCGCCCAACCCGACCTTCCCGAGGACCTGGAGGAGATCAGGCGGCAGGTCGCGCGCTTCGCGGAGCAGCCGGGCGGTGTCCCGGTGAAGCTCAACGTCCTGCCGTCCGAGCAGCTACAGACGGTCCTGCAGACGCGGCTGCGCAGCGGCGGTGGCCCGGACGTCTTCAGCTACGACACGGGCCCCGGCTTCGCCGGCGTGCTCGCGGGGTCCGGACTGCTCCACGACCTCACCGACGCCTACGCGGAGAACGACTGGAAGATCTACGACTGGGCGAAGGAGCGGGTCACCTTCGGCGGGAAGGTGCTCGGGGTTCCCGACCAGGTCGAGGTGCTGGGCCTCTACTACAACAAGACCCTGTTCGCGCGGCACGGCATCGCCGAGCCCGCGAACCTTGCCGAGCTGGACGCGGCCGCGGCGAAGCTGAAGGCCGCCGGCCTCATCCCGATCACCCTCGGCGACCAGGAGGGCCCGCAAGGCGGGCACCTGCTGAGCATGGCGCTGTCCAGCAGGGTCGGCGCGGCGGGGATGGCGGACCTGATCGAGGGGCGGACCTCCTGGACCAGCCCCGAGGTCGTCGCCACGATCAGCACGTTGTTCGACGAGTTCAACCGCAAGGGCTATCTGCCCGAGTCGCCGACGGCGATCTCCTACGACAACGCCAACGCGCTGTTCTACTCCGGTGCGGCCGCGATGAACGCGACCGGGAGCTGGCTGGTCAGCGACATCGTCGCCGCGGTGGACTTCGAGGTGGGCTTCATGCCCTTCCCGGGCCCGGACGGCCGCGGCATCTACGCCGGTGGTCTCGGTTCGGGGACCTTCGTCTCCGCCAACACCCCGGCTCCGGAAGCGGCCATCCGGTTCCTGAACTGGATGCAGACCCCCGAGTACGGCGCCTTCAACGTCACCGAGCTGCAGGCGATCCCCGCGTTCCCCGTCGACACCTCGGGGGTGGACGCCGGGCCGTTGTTCGCGCAGGTTCTCGAACAGACCGGCCAGGTCTCCTCCGGGTCCGGCACCTTCGGGCTCAACATCGACGTCCTGATGGCCAACGAGTTCAACGAGGCGCTGGAAGCCGGCCTCCAGTTGGTGCTCACCGGGGACAGGACACCGCAGGACGTGGCCGCCACCCTCCAAGCCGCGTCCGAGCAGGGCTCATGAGCGTGGCCACGGCGGGCACCCGGTCCTCGGCGCAGGCGGCGACGCGGCGGGCGCAGGGGCGACTCGGGGTCGTGCTGGTCGCCCCGGCACTGGTCCTGTTCGCGGTCTTCTTCCTGTTCCCGCTGGCCAGTGCCGTCTTCTTCGCGCTGACCAGTTGGAACGGCTCGACGGCGACGGCCCCGTTCGTCGGGACGGCCAATTTCCGGGAGATGCTCGCCGACCCGGCCGTGTGGCACGCCCTGGGCAACAACCTCAAGTGGGTCGTCGTCGGCACCGCCGCCCCACTGCTGATCGGCCTGCTGCTCGCCATACTGCTCTGGAGCGGGGTCCGCGGCGTCCTGGCCTATCGGCTGGTCTTCTTCCTGCCCTTCCTCATGCCGCCGATCGCGATCGGCATCGCGTGGGGTTGGATCTACGACCCGGTCAACGGGTGGGCGAACCGGTTCCTGGAGGCCATCGGCCTGGGCGGTCTGGCCCGCGGCTGGCTCGGTGAGACGAAGACGGCCCTGTGGGCCGTTCTCCTGGCCGCCGTGTGGTCCAGCACCGGCTTCGTCGTCGCCATCTTCCTGGCGGCCCTGCAGAACGTCGACCTCGACATGGTGGACGCGGCCCGCATCGACGGCGCGAACGCGGCGCAACGGCTCTGGCACGTGGTCCTCCCGCAGATCGCGCCGACGTTCGTCACCGTCACCACGATCATCCTGGTCGGCGGGTTCAGCGTGTTCGACATCGTCTTCATCATGACCAGCGGCGGCCCGGGAGACGCCACGGCGGTCCTGGGGACCTACGCCTACGAGAACGCCTTCACCTTCAGCCGGGTCGGCTACGGCACCGCGCTTGCCCTGTTCATCACGGTGCTCTCGCTGCCGTTCGTCATCGTGCTGAACCGGGTGCAACGCCGGCTCGCGCTGCGCGGTATGGGAGGAGGAGCGTCGTGAACGCGACCATCACAACCGAACGCGGTAACCGCGCGACCGCGGGTGGAACGGTCCGGCACACCAGGCCGTTCTCGGGGTCCCAGACCGCCAAGTACGCGGTCCTGACCATCAGCGCGGTCATGATGCTGTTCCCGGTGCTGCTCATCGCCTCGACCGCGTCGCGGGACCCGGCCGAGGTGCGAGTGGACCCCTTCGGCCTCTTCACCTCGTTCAGCTTCGAGAGCCTGCAGCGGGCGTGGACGGTGGGCGGGTTCAGCGCCTACTTCTGGAACAGCATCCTGCTGTCGGTGCCCAGCACGGTGCTGACCGTCGTCCTGTCGACCTGCGCCGGTTACGCGTTCGCGCGGTGTTCGTTCCGCGGCCGGAACGCGCTGTTCTACCTCACGACGCTCGGGCTGCTCGTGCCGTTCTTCGTGATGATGATCCCCCTGTACTTCCAACTGCTCCAGATGGGACTGTTGGATACCCTCGTCGGTGCGATCCTCGTGCTCACGGCGAGCGGAGCAGGCGGATTGTCGTTCGGGATCTTCCTCATGCGCTCGTTCTTCATGGACCTGCCGGTCGAACTCGAACAGGCTGGCCGGATCGACGGGTGCAGCGAGTGGGAAATCTTCCGGCGCATCATGCTGCCGTTGGTCCGCTCCGGCGTGGCGGCGCTCACGGTGTTCACGTTCCTGCAGAACTGGAACAACTTCCTCGTGCCGCTGCTCTACCTCCCCGGCGACGAATACCGCACCCTCCCGTCCGCCCTCTACCTGTTCACCAGCGGTCGCACCATGGAGGTCGGCGCGGTGGCCGCGGGTCTCTGCATCACGATCCTGCCCGTCATCGCCGTTTTCATCATCGCTCAGCGGCAACTCATCCGCGGATTCACCTCCGGCGCCGTCAAGGGCTGACCTGGCCCCACCGCGCCGCCCCACCCACCTGCGAACGGTCCGGCCGCGACCGTCAGGTGGTGACACCGCGCCGTGGTCGGTGGGCGTGACGTCATCCCTACGGCGGTTGCGGCGCTTCGCGCACCGCGACGCCGATCACCGCAGGCGAGCCGCCCGTAGGGGGCATCCGACCGCCACTGGGCCATCGGTGTGTTATCCACACGACAGTGTCGGGTTTCGTTTTTCCCTTTACAGTGAGGAATCCGGCGAGTCCGATCACACCCCGCAGGCGATTCGCCGCGCCCGGCCAAGTGGCTCGGGTACCACCACCGCAGTCCACCGCCCTGCCGCACCCGGTCGGGCGGGAGATCCACGGGGCGGGTGCCCACCAGGCCCCCGCCCCCAGGCGAAAGGTCGTACGACGTGTCGAGAGGTGTGCGCGGGTTCCTCGCCGCGCTGGTGGCGTTCACGGCCGTGGCGTGGCCCGGTGCCGGGACCGCGGCGGCGGCTCCCTGGACCCTGACCGCCGCGCAGCGGCAGGCGTACCTGTACCACTACGCGCCGGTGATCTTCAAGCGGGGCGACGAGAACAACGGGCGGGAGGGCTCGGACTGGCTGTCCAACTACGACTTCGACCGCGACGGCAACTTCTCGAACAACCGGGTGAACTGGCGCACCGTCAACCAGTACGTGGCGGGCGCCCACAGCACCTGGCGCATCCGCCCCACGCTCTACACCTCGCTGATCGAGTACACCACGAACGGCGTCAAGAGCCTCGTCCTGATCTACCACGTCTACAACGCGGCCGACAAGGACTTCGACGAGATCCACGACTGGGAGCGCATCGAGATCGTCCTGAACGGCGTCACGGGCACCCCCGGCGGCGCGGGTGAGACCTTCGGCCACGCGACGCTCACCAGCCACAAGGACCACGTCATGCGCCGCGCGAGCGACAGCTCGGTGAAGTTCATGCCGACCTCGACCGGCAAGCACCTGCTGGTGTGGCAGGCCGACCACAGCAACTTCGACCCGCCGAACATCAACCCGCACGGCCACGAGCTGCGCTTCGCCACCACCGCGTGGAGCACGATCGCGGCGCGCATGGAGAGCGGGCTCAAGGCCGAGGTCGACATCAACAACGACAACGAGAAGAACGTCCACTACGCCTTCCTGCCCGAAGGGTCCTCCGCCGCGGTCGCCGCGTGGCGGGCCCAGCCGATCACCCCCGCCACCGCCCCCGTGCTGGCGGGCCGCCTCGACAACGGCACGTCGACGACTTGGCAGTCGGTCAAGCGCGCCACCTACGAGCTGCAGGACCTCGCCGACGTCATCCCGACCCACTGGCAGCACTCGAACTGGTATACCCACTGGCTCAGCAGCAAGTCCAGCGACGTGCTGCTGGAGACGCCGGTGACCGGCGAGGCCGGGCAGGCGGAGGTGAGCGCGGGGTTGCAGCGCTTCTACACCGCCTCGCGCGACAGCGGCGCGTCCGACCTCACCGACGGCCGCGAGGGCATTCTGTCGAAGAACTGGTTCTACGGCGCGTACTCCGGCGAGGAGAACGCCGACGAGGTCTCCGGCTCCGACGACTTCGGCGGCTACGAGGGACTCGGCCTCGACAGCCTCGGGCGCAGCCGGGGCGCGGCCAGCGGAGACTACGCCTCGCACAACGCTTACTGGCGCCAGCACGACTTCTTCGTCCACACCGGAGTCGTCGATACCTCCGACCGCCGGGAGGCGGGCACCTGGCTGACCGGCCAGTGGTACACCCCGGCCAACGGCGGCTTCGACGGCCGCTGGGTGCAGCTGTTCGACGACCGCCCCTGACCCGATCCCGACTGGCGCGCAAGCGAAAGGTCCCCTCCACCGAGGTCTGGCACATCGAGACGCTCAAGCGTGGCCGGTCGGTCGGTGG
>JALZNB010000468.1 GCA_030857905.1 Actinomycetota bacterium | reverse complement strand
GGCTTGTCCCGATCTCCACGAAACCTCGCCAGGGTCGAGAACGCGGTGTCTGCCGAGCAGGCAGCGCTCACCCCGTTCGACGAGCGCGATCACACCGGGTTCGATGCGGGCGAACAACAGTTTCCCGCAGCCGGAACAAATCCAGAGATGCCCGCGTCACGTGGGCGCAGTGGACAAGTCGGTACCCCGAGGGTAGCTTTCTAAGCGCTTGCTTAGTTTGTCGAACTGGTTGGAGGAATCCGTGTCCGAGGAGCGCACCGCGATCGTCACCGGCGCGGCGAAGGGTATCGGCGCCGCCATCGCCATCCGCCTCGGGAGTGACGGTTTCGCCGTCGGTGTGGTCGATCTCGACGCCGAGATGTGTGCCGACACCGTCGCCGCGATCGGCGCGGCAGGGGGTCGGGCGTTCGCCGTCGGCGCCGACGTGAGCGTCACCGATCAGGTCGAGGCCGCGGTCGCCGCGGTCACCGACGAGTTGGGTCCGCCGACGGTGCTGGTCAACAACGCGGGCATCCTGCGCGACAACCTGGTGTTCAAGATGACCGACGACGACTGGGACGCCGTCATGAACGTGCACCTGCGCGGCTCGTTCCTGATGACCCGGGCCGTGCAGCGCCACCAGACCGAGGCCAGGTACGGCCGCATCGTCAATCTGTCGAGCACCTCCGCGCTCGGCAACCGCGGCCAGGCCAACTACGCCGCGGCCAAGGCCGGTCTCCAGGGGTTCACGAAGACACTGGCCATCGAGCTGGGCAAATACGGCGTCACCGCCAACGCGATCGCCCCCGGTTTCATCGAGACCGACATGACCGCGGGCACCGCGGCACGCCTCGGCATGAGTTACGAGGAGTTCAAGGTCGCCGCCGCGTCGACGGTCCCGGTCGGGCGGATCGGGCGACCCGAGGACATCGCGGCCACGGCGTCGTTCCTGGTCAGCGAGGAAGCCGGGTTCGTCTCGGGTCAGGTCATCTACGTCGCGGGCGGACCGAAGGACTGAGGGCATGCACGTCTTCGACGGACCGGAGTCCCTCGCCGCCGCTGTCGGCACGCACCTCGGCCACAGCGGCTGGCACGAGATCACCCAGCAACGGGTGAGTGACTTCGCCGACGTGACCGGGGATCACCAGTGGATCCACCTCGACGTCGAGCGGGCGGCGCGTGGGCCGTTCGGCGCGACAGTGGCGCACGGCTATCTCACGCTATCGCTGCTTCCGATGCTGGCCAGGGAAGTACACGAGTTCGTCGGGTTCGGCATGGGCATCAACTACGGGCTCAACAAGGTCCGTTTCCCCGGCGTGGTGCGAGTCGGGTCGCGGGTGCGACTGGGGGCGGAACTGCTGTCCGTGAGCACGGCCACACAAGGCATCCAGGCGATATTCCAGTACACAGTGGACATCGATGGCGTGGCCAAGCCCGCGTGCGTGGCCGAGGCCGTGGTGTTGCTCGTCGCGTGAAAGGACCGATGTGAGCGAAATCGACGCGGGATCGCTGCGCGAGCGCGTTGCCGACTTCCTGGCGGCACACGACCCGGCGACCACCGAGCGCATGGCGTTTCTGCGGGCCAGGTTCGACGCGGGGCTGGCATGGGTGCATTTTCCGACCGGTCTCGGTGGCCTCGACGCACCCCGCGCGCTACAGGCCCTCGTGGACGAGGATTTGGCCGCCGCCGGGGCACCGGACAACAATCCCCGGCGTATCGGGATCGGCCTCGGCATGGCGGCGCCGACGATCCTCACCTTCGGAACCGACGAGCAGAAGCGGCGCTTTCTTCGTCCACTGTGGACCGGCGAGGAGGTGTGGTGTCAGTTGTTCTCCGAGCCCGGCGCCGGGTCGGACCTCGCCGCGCTGGCCACCCGCGCCCGCCGCGACGGCGACGACTGGATCGTCAACGGGCAGAAGGTGTGGACATCGAGCGCGCACAACGCGCGCTGGGCGATCCTGGTCACCCGAACCGACCCGGACGTGCCCAAACACGCGGGGATGACCTATTTCGTCTGCGACATGGACGATCCCGGCGTCGAGGTACGGCCGCTGCGCCAGATCACCGGTGAGGCCGAGTTCAACGAGGTGTTCCTCACCGATGCCCGAATCCCGGACGACCACCGCCTCGGCGCGGTCGGCGATGGTTGGCGCGTCGCGCAGACCACGCTGATGAACGAGCGTGTCGCCATCGGCGGCAGGCCGGTTCCCCGTGAAGGCGGCATGATCGGAGTCGTCGCCGACACCTGGCGGGACAACCCGTCTCGACGGACGCCTGACCTGCACGATCGCCTGTTGACGATGTGGGTCGAGTCCGAAGGACTGCGCCTGGCCGGGACGCGGCTTCGCCAGCAACTCACGGCGGGCTCGCCCGGCCCCGAGGGGTCGACGATGAAGCTCGGGTTCGCTCGGCTGGCCCAGGCGCTCTCCGGGCTCGAAGTGGAATTCCTCGCCGAGGACGGCTTGCGCTACGACGATTGGACCCTGCGGCGGCCGGAGGTCGTCGACTTCCTCGCCCGCGACGCCGGATACCGCTACCTGCGGGCGAAGGGCAACTCCATCGAGGGTGGCACCTCGGAGATCCTGCGCAACATCATCGCCGAGCGGGTGCTCGGCCTGCCGACCGAACCCCGCGTCGACAAGGACGTGCCGTGGAAGGATCTGCCGCGATGAGCGACCCGAACCTGCTCTACACCGACGTGGAGGACGACCTGCGCGCGAGCGTGCGGGCGTTGCTGTCCGCACGCGCCGACGGGTTTCTCGCCCGGGTCGAGTCCGACAGCCCGCACGACCTCGACCTGTGGCGCGAGTTGGCGGCGATCGGCGCGAACTCGTTGCACGTCCCGGAATCGGCGGGCGGCCAGGGCGCGTCGTGGCGGGAGACCGCGGTCGTCGCCGAGGAACTGGGTCGCAGCGTGGCCCCGGTGCCGTTCCTGGGAAGCACTGTGCTCGCGACCGCGGCGTTGATGGCGTGCGGTGAAACCGATACGTTGACACGCTTGGCTTCCGGTGCGGCGACTGGCGTGTTGGCCGTGCCGCTGTCGACCTGGCCCGGTGCCGCCCTGCCACCGATCACGGTCTCCGACGGGAAACTCACGGGGACCGTCCGGTCCGTGGTCGACGCCTCCGTGGCCGACCTTTTCGTGGTGCCCACGTCTTTCGGGCTTTACGTGGTCGAGGACGCCCAGGTGGCGCCCGTGGTCTCCCTCGACATGACCCGCCCGATCGCGGACGTGACCTTCGCGGGCGCCTCCGGTGTGCGGATCGCCGACTCGGCACAGTCCGTTGTGGACACCGCTCTGCTCACCGGCGCGGGAATTCTGGCCTCGGAACAGGTCGGCTTGGCACAGTGGTGCCTTGAACTGACCGTGGACTACCTGAAGCAGCGCTACCAGTTCGGCAGGCAGGTCGGGTCGTTCCAGTCGCTCAAGCACCGCATGGCCGACCTGCTCCAGGAGATCGTGGTCGCCCGCGCCGCCGCCCGCTACGCCGCCGACACCCTGGCGACAGGCGACGCGGACGCCCCCATCGCGGTGGCGGTGGCCCAGTCACTCGCGTCGGCGGTCGCCGTGCACACCGCGGAAGAGGCCGTGCAACTCCACGGCGGCGTCGGTATGACGTGGGAACACCCACTACACCTGTTCCTCAAGCGCGCCAAGGCAAACGAGATCGCCCTCGGCACCCCCGGTCGCTGGCGCATGGCCCTCGCTCCCCTGATCGACCTGCCTGCGTGAGCGAGCCCGCGCTGCCGGAACTGTGGCCGGAGGTGAAACCGGACGCCGCCCGCCGACTGATGGTCGCCGCGGTCGACGCCTTCGCCGCGCGCGGCTTTCACGCCACCACCACCCGCGACATCGCCACCGCCGCGGGTATGAGCCCCGCGGCACTGTATGTGCACTTCTCCTCGAAGGCGGCGGTACTGGCGGCGATCAGCCGCAGCGGCCACGAGCACGCTCTCGCGATGGTGACGGCGTCGCTGGTGCGACCGGGCGACCCGACGTCGAGGATGCGGTCACTGGTCACCGAGTTCACCGCGTGGCACGCGACCCGGCATCGGATCGCGCGGATCGTGCAGTACGAGCTACACGCGTTGCCCGAGGCGGATTTCACCGCGGTGGCCGATCTTCGTCGCCGCACCGAACGCGGTGTGCGCGACCTGATCACCGAAGGCGTCGGAACGAGCGCGTTCACCGTCGACGACGTCGCCACGACAGGTCGAGCGATCCTGTCGCTGTGCATCGACGTCGCCCGTTGGTACGGCCCCGAGTCCAAGCCGGGTCCGGCGGAACTGGGCCGCAGGTACGCCGACCTGGTCTTGGCGATGCTCGGTACGTCGTAACCC
>JALZNB010000464.1 GCA_030857905.1 Actinomycetota bacterium | reverse complement strand
CAGGCACAGCACGGTGTGTGCGATTTGGGCTGCGGACAACGCGTGTCCGTCGAAGAACAGCGACGTGGCCAGACCCGTGAGGTCGGTGGCGTCGATCTCGCCCCGCCGATGTGCCTCGGCCAGTTCGGCGAACAGACCGGTCCTGGGCTGGTCGTCGGCGAGCATGGTCGTCACCTCGGCGTGCAGCCGCAGTTCCACCTCGCGTGTCGCCGCCGCGTCCGAGCAGCCCAGCCGCTCGACGGCGTGGGCGCGAATCGACTCGCGGTGCCGTTGCGGCACACCGAGTAACTCGCACTGGGCGGCGAAGGCCAACGGCGCGCAGAAGTCCGCGAGCAGGTCGGCGCTCGGCCCGGCGTCCATCAGTTCGTCGAGCAGGTCGCCTGCGGCCCGCTCGACCGCGGGCCGCAGGGGTTCGACGTTTCTCGCCGAGAACGCGCCGCCGATGAGGGTGCGGATGCCGGTGTGCCGGGGCGGGTCCATCTCGGTGACCGACATGCGCAGGGCCGGGCCCGGCGGGTGGCGCCGGTCGGTGGCCTCGGTGCGGCTGAAACGGCTGTCGCGCAGGAAGTCGCGGGTCTCCCGGTACCCGGTCACCACCCAAGCCGGGCAACCATTGGCCGCGGTGGCGCTACTGACCGAGAGACCCTCGGTGAGCTGGGCGTCTCCGATCAGATGCCTGCTCGCCGTGCCATCGATGAAATCGGAACCGCCGTACCCCTGGGCTGGGTCGATCATGGAGTTCCTCCGGTCAAGTCGGGAGACGGGGTCCTGCTGAAACTCGGAGCGCGAGAAGGCACACCAACACCGATATCAGCGACAACGACATGAGTGCTGATCGCAGATCAGTCCAGCTCGCCAATTGGCCGACAACCGCTGGGCCGATCAGCAACCCGACACCGGCCAAAGACGCGGACATCCCGATGGCCGCGCCCCGCTCGGCCTGGGCGGCGCGCGAACCGACCAGCGCGTAGACGGTGGGTGTGGCCAGCGAGATCGCCCCGCCGACGATCGCGGTGCCGAGCAATCCCACCGGAATCGACGCGCCGGTGGACAAGATCAGCACACCGACCCCGGACAGCGCGCCCGCCGAGACGAGGACCACCCGTTCGCTGACACGGCAGGAGAGCCAGTGCCCGCCGAAGCGACCCAGCGCCATGGCGCCCGCGAAGATCCCGGGTGCCGCCGCCGACAACCCCGCCGGGGCGCCCAGGACGTCGGCCAGGAACACCGCGCTCCACTGCTGCACACCGCTTTCGACCATCATCGCCAGCGCGCCGAGCAAACACAGCAGCGCGGCCGTCCTGTCGAGGCGGACCTTGACCCGCGTGCGGTGCACCCGCTCGCCGAACCGGGACGGCAGCGCGTCGCGGAGCGCGAACACCCCGATCGCGACGGCGGCGGAACCGACGAGCGCGACAAGTCGCCCGGACACCCCGAATGCCACCAGCGCACCGGTGGACAGGCTGCCCACCAAGACGCCCACACAGAACAGGCCGTGCGCCCGGTTCATCACCCTGCCCCCGGTGCCCGCCTCCGATTCGACGGCCAACGCGACGACGACGACGTTGCAGGCCCCGGAGCAGAAGCCGAACATCGCCACGGTGACGATCAGCGTCGGAACCGACGCCGCCAGGCTCGGTGCGGCGGCGACTACCGCGAAAGTCGCCATGGCCGACATCGCGACCGGCCTGCCTAATCGGTCGAGCAGTCTGCCGACCCAGGCCATCGCCGGTAACGCGGCGAGTGCCCCGATCAGCAGCGCGGTGCCCAACAGCGCCTCGTCCGCGCCGGTCGCCCGCCGGATGTCGGGGAGCAACGCGAGATACGGGCCCCACAGCAGGCCGTAGCCGGTGAACGCGGCCAATACCGTTCCCGATCGGACCGGCATCACCGCGACAGGCATCGTCGACACTATTTCCCCCATCGATATCTTTACCCCATACGAAACGACGGCATTATGTCCGACGATTCAACGAGTTCTGTCGGCGGCCGTGTCGAGGACCAGCGAACCGCGATCGGCCCACTTTCCGGTCACCGCCGGATCTCTGCTCGCTGCTTGCCTGCCGGTTACACCGCAATGAACCAGATCGATCCGGTGTCGGTTATCCATTGCGCCAGGACCGTCGATGCGAACAAACAACGCATCGGAAACAGGGCCGCTGGGGATGCCGGGCTATGACTCACCGAACGATCCCGGCGGCACGGGCGTGCTCATCACCGCTTACCGCGAAGACGCCACTGGACCGGATGACCATTGGTCATCCGGTCCAGTGAGCGTGACGATCAGGAGGTCAGCGGTTGCCGCGCAGCAGTGCCTTGAGCTGGTTGCCGCGGCGGCGCAGGCCCCACTTGGTGACCCGCAGCAGTGCCTCGCGGACGATGTTGCCGCTCATCTTCGACTCGCCGCGTTCGCGTTCGGCGAAGGTGATCGGGACCTCGACCACGGTGAACCCGGCCTCGATGGTGCGCCACGCCAGGTCGATCTGGAAGCAGTAGCCCTGGGAGGCGACGTTGTGCAGCTTGAGCTTCTCCAGCACCTCACGGCGGAACGCCCGGTAGCCGCCGGTGATGTCGTTGACCTTGGCGCCCAGGGCGAGGCGCGAGTACAGGTTGCCGCCGCGGGAGATGAACTGGCGGCTCTTGGGCCAGTTGACGGTCTTGCCTCCGGGCACCCAACGCGACCCCAGGACGAGGTCGGCGTCGATGAGCGCGTCGAGCAGGCGCGGAAGGTCTTCCGGGGCGTGTGAGCCGTCGGCGTCCATCTCCACCACGACGGCGAAGTCGCGGGCCAACGCCCACTGGAACCCGGCGATGTACGCGGCGCCGAGGCCCGCCTTCTCGGTGCGGTGCAGCACGTTGACGCGCTCGTCCGCCTCGGCCAACTCGTCGGCGTAGTCGCCGGTGCCGTCGGGGCTGCCGTCGTCGACGACGAGAACGTGCGCCTTGGGCACCGCGGCGTGCAGCCTGGTGATGATCGGGCCGATGTTGTCCCGCTCGTTGTAGGTCGGGATCACCACCAGGACCGGTTCGAGCCGCGCCTGCGGTTGGTCCGCCATCCGTTTCCTCCTCGCCGGCGTGCGCGCACGCCCAGCGCCATCTCTAGGTCTTCCCGAGCGGGTCGGCCCCGGCCCGGTTTACCCGACCTCGTCCGGATCGACCCGCTCGGTCGACCCGTTCGCCTCGGTGGCCCGCTCGCGCCTGCCCGCCACGAGGGCGAGGACCAGCGCGGCGAGGCCCGCGAGCACCATGGCCCGTTCGGGCCACGCACCCAGTCGGTCCGCCATCGTAGTCGCAGACCGTAGCGGTACCCGCTCCACCAGCGCGGCAGGGGTGAACAGCTCAGTGCTCTGGGTCACCGTTCCGTCCGGTCGGATGATGGCGCTGACCCCACTCGTGGCGGCCACGATCACGCTGCGTCCGTGTTCCACGGCGCGCACCTGGTCCATGGCGAGTTGCTGGTAAGTCATCTCGGTACGACCGAAGGTGGCGTTGTTGGTCGGCACCGCGAGCAGGTTCGCACCGGCGAGCACCGACTCGCGGACCACGTCGTCGAACGCGACCTCGTAACAGGTGACCGGGGCGAGTCTGGTGTCGCCGACGCTGAACACGGTCGGCTCGTCGCCGGGAACGAAGTTGTTGGCGCGGTCGACCGCGGCGCTGAACAGGCGGAAGAACGAGCGCATCGGCATCGTCTCCCCGAAGGGCTGCAACTGGCGCTTGGTGTACTGGTCGATCGGGCCGCGCACGGGGTCCCACAGGATCACCACGTTGCGCGGGCGTCGGTCGCTGTCGATCAGTACCGCGCCCAACGCGATCGGCACGCCGATGTCCTTGGCCACGGCGTCGATGCGGGCGGCGGCGTCGGCGTTGCGGAACGGGTCGATGTCGGAGGCGTTCTCCGGCCACACCACCAGGTCCGGGCGGGCCACCCTGCCCGCACGGACGTCGGCGGCCAGTTCCTCGGTGCGTTTGACGTGGTTGTCGAGAACCGCGCGGCGTTGGGAGTTGAAGTCGAGGCCTGCCCGCGGCACGTTGCCCTGTACCGCGGCCACGGTGACCTCGCCCGCCTGCGGGTCGGTGCCGACCAACGGGATGGCCGCCACGGCGGCGAGTAGCGGTACCACCACGCCCAGGGCGGGTATGGCGCGCCGGGCCAGCCGGTAGAACGTCCGGCGCGCGAACTCGCCGAGCCCGAACCCGGTGAGGGTGACCGCGAACGCGATGAGCGGGGTGCCGCCGAGT
This sequence comes from Actinomycetota bacterium, assembly GCA_030857905.1. Classification (GTDB taxonomy): domain Bacteria; phylum Actinomycetota; class Actinomycetes; order Mycobacteriales; family Pseudonocardiaceae; genus Actinokineospora. The sequence continues at coordinate 6,710 of JALZNB010000464.1, read as the reverse complement.
GCGGCCAGTGGCAGATAGAGCCCGTCAGGTTGACCGAAGGCGACCTTGGCCCAGGGGAACCCGCCGAAGGGCACCGCCGAGCGCAGCGCCTCCCCCGCGACCCACAGCAGCGCCGCCCACAGCACCCAGGCCCGAAGGCGCGAGACCACCGAGATCGCCGCACACGCGAGGGCGAGCAGCAAAGCCTGGAGCAAGCTCAGCGGCAGCCACGCGATCACGCCGACGAACTCGCCGGTCCACGCCAACAGTGGGGTGATGAACCCGAGGCCGAACAGCACGCCGTAGCCGAAGCCCACGCGGGCCCGACGACCGTGCAACAGGCACCCCAGGACGGCGAAGCCCAGCGGCGCCAGCCACCACGTCGGCCGGGGCGGAACGGCGAGGAACACCAGCAATCCCGCCACCACCGCCGCGAGCGAGTGCCACAGCACGGTGAAGCGGGGGCTGTCGGTGTCGCGTTCGGAGCTGGTCACGACAGGCTCGGGCGACACGGCGGGGGCTGCCACCCACACAGCCTACGACGACGGCGAAAACGGCACGGACCAGTCCTGATCTCGCTAACCGTCACTCTTTAGTGGAGAGTTCACCACGCTAACCCTCAAGTTCGACTTGAACGTTAGAGTTTCGCCGTCGTCGCAGCTCACGGCGGCTCCGGGCGAAGGTGGTCAGTCCTGGTCGACCAACAGGCGCTTGACGACCTTGCCGGTGGCGTTGCGCGGGACCTTCGGCACGAAGATCACATCACGCGGCACCGAGAACCGTTCCAGGTGGTCGTGGACGTACTCCTGCACGGCCGTGACACCGAGCCGCGCGCCCGGCTTGAGCGCCACATAGGCGGCGAACCGCTGTCCGAAGTCGCGATCGGGGACACCGACGACGGCGGCGTCCACCACCTCGGCCAACCCGAGCAGCAGTTCCTCCACCGGCCGAGGGAACACGTTCTCGCCACCGGAAACGATCATGTCGTCGTCGCGGCCCGCGACGAACAGGCGCCCGTCGGCGTCGAGGTAGCCGCGGTCGCCGGTGACCATGAGGTCGTGGTGCATCTGGTTGCTGGTGCCGTTGGTGTAGCCCTCGAACAGCATCTCGTTGCCGACGCAGATGCGTCCGACCACGCCGGGCGGCACCGGGTCGCCCTTGGTGTCGAGGATGCCGAGGCGGGTGCCGACCGGGCAACGGCCCGCCGTGGTGGGCGCGGCGCGCAGGTCCGCGGGGTCGGCGATGCTGGCCCAGGACACCTCGGTGGAGCCGTAGAGGTTGTAGAGGACGTCACCGAAGGCGTCCATGAACGCGCTAACCAAGGGCCCGGGCAGCGCAGAGCCACTGCTGGCCACCACCCGCAGCGACGACGTGTCGTAGCGGGCGCGGACACGCTCGGGCAGGGCGAGGATGCGTTGCAGCATCACCGGGACGGCGAACACCGACGTGCACTGCATCTCGGTGAGCGCCCGCAGCGCGGACTCCGGGTCGAACCGGCGCTGCAACACCAGCGTCGACTGCAACGAGGTGCCGATCTGCATCGCGGCCAGCCCCCACGTGTGGAACAGCGGCGCGGCCACCAGGGTGCGCTCCCCCGCGCGCAGCGGGATGCGCGACAGGATCGACGCGGCGGTGCTCAGCCCCGGCGGGTTGCGTCGGCGCGCGCCGCGCGGGGTGCCGGTGGTGCCCGAGGTCAACACGATGATCTTGCCGGCCTCGGTGGGCGGCTTGCGCGGTTCGTCGGACGAGTCCTCGATGAGGGTGTCGACGGTGACCTCGCCGGGCGCCGCGCTCCAGGTGGAGATCCACGGCAGCGTCGCGGGCAGGTTGTGGAACAGCGGCGCGAACTCGTCGTCGGCGAGCAACGCGATCGGTCGGTGCGTCTCGATCAGGTCGGCCACCTGTTCGGCGGACAAACCGGTGTTGAGCATGAGGACGTCGGCGCCGAGCTTGCCGCAGGCGATGGTTGCCTCGATCAGACCGGCGTGGTTGCGGCACATCAGCGCGACGCGGCGGCCGTGGCGGACGCCGTACTCGGCGAGCCCGTTGGCCAGGCGCGTGGTGCGCGACTCGACCTCGGCGAAGGTGAGTTCCCCGCGTTCGTCGACGATGGCGGTGCCGTTGGGCTTGCGCGCGGCGGCGGCCTGGTAGCCGCCGACGAGCGTCGTGCCCCAGCGGGCCAGCGCGTTGAGTTGGCGGATCATCCGGTCGGGCCTGCCCGGGGTGAGCACGCCCGCCCGGACCAGGGTGCGCGCGACCACAAGGTTGGACTGACCGCGCGAGGCCTGGTCGATACGGCTGGGCGAGGTGGTGACCGCGCGACCGGCGAGGTGGTGATCGACCAGGTCGAGCGCCCTGCGGACCCGCCTGCGAATCCAGGACGCGGTGAGCACGGTGCCGGTGGTGACGCCCTCCGGCAGCGAGAGCATGACCTGGACGTTCGTGCCGCCGCGTGGCGCGGGTTCGAGCCGGATCGTCAGATGGCCGCCGTGCCATCGCGGGCTCACCAGGACAAGGTGCTCGTGGGGCCGGTGCACGAGAACTTCGACCTCGTCGAGGACGGGCCTGCCCCGGTCGACGCTGAACCGGACGCGGTAGCGGGCGCCACGGCCCGCGGGGCCGCCGCCGGTGCGCTCGCAGGAGGCGACTTCGGAGATGAAGCGCGGGTAGAGCGCGGGAACGCTGAGCACGTCCCACACCTGGGAGGGCGCATGATCAAGGACGTGTTCGACCTCGACAAGCTCGGTGGGCATGGTCCTCCGTCATGGGCACTGCACAGGGATGCGTCCGGTTGTTACCAGCGAACCGCTAACCGGCGCAAGCAACCATGCCGCCATTCGGATGAAGATCACTCAGACGGCCCAGCATATTCGCGCAAGTGGACGAACGCGCCCTTTCCTCGCTGTGACAGGAAAGCGTCGATGCGGGGAGGCCCCTTTCGGGGTGCTCAGCAGGGCTGGTTCCGGGCCCAGCCAACCCGGAACCAGCCCCCGACCGCTGAGGGCGGTCGTTCACTCGCCGCCGGTCAGGTTCGCACGATTACGGGCAGCCCGAGTCGGCGATCACGAAGTAGCCACGCGGGGATTCCTTCAGGGTGTGCCTCGTGAAGGTGTTGTAGAGCCCCATCGCCTGATTGGAGCCGTTGGCGAAGGTGTACCCACCGGACTGGTGGGCCCGCCCCGCCGCGACCTGGCCGTAGTTGTGATCGGTGAAGCACGCCGCGGGCGGCGCCGTGGTGGTTGTCGTCGGAGTCGTCGTCGGCGAGGTGCCGCTGATCAGGCCCCAGAATCGGCTCATGTGGTGCGCCGCGCAGATGTTCACGTCGAGCATGTAGGCGGCGGCCCCGCCGCACTGTGTCGTTCCGGTTCCGGGGTCGACGGGCTCCCCGTGTCCCATCCCGGTGATCTCGAAGCTCTCCACCACCGACCCGTAGACCTTGTGCGGGAAGCCCGCGACGGTGTCACTGACCTCGGGGGTCTGGTCCGTGCCGTGGACGTTCGTCCACTGCTCGACCAGCTCGACGCGGTTGACCGGCCGCACGGTCGTGTCGGCGGTGCCGTGCCAGATCGAGATCTTCGGTCGCGGGCCGGAGTGGGAGTACGCGGCCCGGACCTTGTCACCCCACTGCGCCGGGGTCAGGTTCGTGCCCGGGTTCATGCAACTCAGCGCGGGCGAGAGGCCGACGCCGCACCGATACGGGATGCCCGCGACGATTCCGCCGCCGCTGAACACATCGGGATAGGTGGCGAGCATGACCGCCGACATCGCGCCACCGGCGGACAACCCGCTGACATACGACGAGGTGGTACCGAGGTCGGACCTCATCCGGTCAATCATCTGCTTGATCGAGAGCGCCTCGCCGGACCCCCGCGCGATGTCGCCGGCCTCGAACCAGTTGAAGCAGGAGTTGGCGTTGTTGGCGGACCTCTGTTGCGGGAGCACCACCGAGAACCGGTGCCGATCGGCCAGTTGGGTCCAGCCGCTGGTGCCGCCGTAGCCGGTGGCGTTCTGGCTGCAGCCGTGCATCGCCACGACGAGCGGCCGACCGGAGGGCAATCCGTCCGGGACGTAGCGGAACATCTGCAGATTGCCGGGATTGGAGCCGAAGCTCGTCACTTCCTGCACGGTGGCCGCCTGCGCCGGGCGCTCGGTGCCGATCAGCACGAACATCACGGCACCCAGCAGGACGGCGAGCGCGGCCGCCAACCTGCGGGCCGGTGCGGCGGCCGTCCGGATGGGCACGGCCGCGGTGGGGTGATCCGGCATGACGAGACCTCCACGACTAGGTGAGTGATCCAGGTCACTAAGCTTGTCGCGAAATCGTATGGCCGGAACCGCACCTTGTTACATGGTGGCGGCCCCCACTTCTTGGTCCGACCGCATGGAGGTCGGGGGTGGAGTGTGAGGGAGAAACGGGAGATCAGATGTCGTAATCGCCGTCTTTGACGCCCGCGACGAAGGCCGTCCACTCATCGTGGGTGAAGGTGGCGGTACCCGCGTCGGGGTGGAGATTGTTACGGACGTAGACGGCGTCATCGGTGAACTTCGTCTGCACACACAGGTTGCCGTTTTCGGATCGACGGGGCACGAACCACTCGTTGCTCTTCAACACCATCGAACTCGCCTCACTTCAGCTCTCGGTGGACGCGCTGGAGGAACGCAGTGCTCTCGTCGAGGCCGAGCGCCTTGGCCTTCACCAGATCAAGGTGGTGTGCCCCGCGCATGACCTCGGAACGGTTGTCCCGAATGATACTGCGCCCGTAGCTATCGAGGATCAGCATGTCCAGCGCGGGTTCCGGGAATCGGTGCCACGTCGCGGTGGTTCCGAGGAACGAGTGCACCCCCGCCCCCAGGGGCAGAACCTGGATGACCACGTTCTTGATCCTGGTGTTCACCTCGATCAGATGGGTGACTTGTTCCCGCATCACTTCTGGCCCGCCGACACCCGAGCGCAGCGCTGCCTCACCGAGGATGCACCAGTAATCGAGAGGCGGCCGGTCTGTCCGGGTGAGAGCGACCGAGCGCCCCATGCGCAGATCCAACAGCTTCGCCGCCTCATCCGGGCGATTGTGGCGCTCCCATCCCAGGATCGCCTGGGCGTAGGAGCGAACTTGAAGCATCCCCGGGACTAGTTCGGATGAGTAGAACACCGACGTCACCGCCTGCGCATGCAGGTCGACCGCGCGGCGAATGTCGGTCGGGATCACAGCAGTGGTGTACGGACTGTTCGGTCGGCGCCTGCGGGAGGTACGGGCGAACTCGACCAGCTCGGTGCGCTCGGGCCCGGAAAATCCGTAGTGATCAAGCAAGCGCTCCAACTCGGCCGGTTTCGGCTTGGATCGGCCGACCTCCAGGTCACTGATTTTGGAAATGCTGCATCCGAGAAGGTTGGCTGCCTCCTCTCGAGTGACAGTCGCCTCGGCCCGCAAGCGGCGCAGTGTGGCCGCCACCTGGATGTGCTCGGTCCTGGGTGCCGGTTTCGCCATGTCCTCGTCTCCTCGATCGCCACGGTGGGTAACAGCTCGGCTGTAGTTGTTCACCACATTGAGCACCCGTCGAACCTGCGTGCGTATGTTAGCAGTTCTACTGCAAAGCGAGTCTAGCGCTTTGCTGAGACAGGGAGGCTGTCATGCGGGAAAGGTCAACCAAAGGTGGAGCGCAATGCTTCGTCGACGACGGCGAGAAGATGGTCTACCGCATCGAGGAGGACGGGACGTCCATCCAGTTCGTCCTCTTCGGCACCATCGAACTGGCTGTCGAACTGTCGCCGGAAACCTTTGCTCGGTTCCACCAGCTCGTCGGCGAGGCACATACCGAGATGTCGAAGATCGCGCGGCGATCAGGCGACGCTGAGCCCCCGCTGATCGAGTAACGGCCCACGGCTCCCGGAGCTACGGCCAGGCGGACGCAAAGCACTGCCTTGCGTTCCCGCGAGCTACAGCGTCCGGTGGCGCATAACTTTGCGTTGGCGACGTGTGTCCTCGGCCATGTCGCGGGCGGTCCAGCCTAAACCTTGCCGCAGAGGCTGATCCGGTGTGGCGTCTGGAGGGCGCGGCGCTCATCGAGACCAGCGCGCCAACGTGCCCGGCTCCTAGACTTACGGTCACTGTCAGTGTCAGTTTGTGCAACTTCGCTCGGGCTGGCCCGAATTGGCTCGACAGCAGAGGCCAGCCGCATGTGGCCAAACATTCAGGCAAATGCCGATATCCCGGTTGCCGACCCGGCGTCCGGGGTTGAGAGAAGGGTGTCGCGATGTCCACGGCAGTACTCGATCAGTTCGCCGCCGACCCGGTGGCCTCACACAGTGCACAGTTTCCCCTCGGGCGACACAGCGGGCCGGCCGCACTCGCCGCGCCCTCGCCAGCAGGAATCCGGCCGTGGGGGCTGGGCGGGATGCGCCCGGCCCGCCACCAAGGCGACTCGGTGCGTGAGGCGTTCACCTACGACCACGACCGGCAGGTCGCCATCGGCGGCGACGGGAACTTGCTGACCGCGGCCAAGGAGCCGACGGCGATCAAGAACACCAGCAACGACGGCGACGAAGGCCCGTCGGAGGATTTCTCCTACGACTTCTGCCCCGACTCGCCGTACACGGCCTGAATGTCTGTCCTGATCCTCGCGGAGGACATCGATGCGACCGCCGACACCGTCGTGCATGCCCTGGCGGAGCGCGACACGGTGGTCCACCGGGTGAACACCGCCTGGTTCCCCGCGCAGCTCAGCGTTTCGGC
>JALZNB010000462.1 GCA_030857905.1 Actinomycetota bacterium | reverse complement strand
GCCCGCGCCGTCACCCACGACCGTGCCCGCCCGCCCGCTGCCCGCGTCCGTGCTCGACCAGGACGGCGCCGAGATCGTGGTCGACGGCCGGTTCCGGCTCACCGGCGTCCCCGCGAACGTGACCGTCGGCGGCGCGCACCCGCGTGCGGTGATCGGTTGGTCGGGGCCGTGGCCCGCCGATGAACGCTGGTGGGAGCCGGAAGCCGCACGCAGGCGGGCCCGGTTGCAGGTGCTGCTGCTCGAAAAGTCCGAAGAGGACAGTCAAGACGCACTGCTCCTGGTGCGTGAGAACGAGAAATGGTCAGTGGAAGGGATATACGACTGATGTTCCCCGACGACGAACAGCCCGTCCTTGTCGACTGGATCGACGTGTCCGACCTGGTTCCGGTTCCGCGCCGGTCGATCGAGAACGGCGAACTCTGAGGCGATGGGCTGGAACAACCCGCCGGTGCGGTGGTCGGAGCTGGAACGCGTCCTCTCCGGCCGCGTCCCCGAGGTCGGCGACGGCGGCGACAGTCCGGCGTGGACCCGTCGCCGTGAGCGGTACACACCGCCGACGAGTCTCGGCGCGTCCGTCATCGGCGACCAGGTCGACGGCGACACCCGCGTCCCGTACGCCGAACTGCACTGTCATTCCAACTTCAGCTTCCTCGACGGCGCGAGCCATCCAGAGGAACTTGTCGAGGCGGCGTCGCTGCTGGGGTTGGACGCCATCGCGCTCACCGACCACGACGGCATGTACGGCGTGGTTCGGTTCGCCGAGGCGGCAAGGGAACTGGGGATGCGCACGGTCTACGGCACCGAGTTGAGTCTCGGCCTCACCGCCCCGCAGGCGGGTGCCCCCGACCCGGAGGGTGAGCATCTTCTGCTGCTCGCCGAGAAAGACACCGGCTACCACCGGTTGTGTCGCGTTCTGACCTCCGCTCATCTTCGAGGGGAAGAGAAGGGGAAACCCGAGTACGACTTGGTGGAGGTCGTCGAGGAGACCCGTGACAACTGTGTGGTGCTCACCGGGTGCCGCAAAGGGACAGTCCGACGCGCGCTCGCCGAGTCGGGCCCGGCGGCGGCGTTGGAACAGTTGCGGTTATTGGTCTCCGCCTATGGCCGCGATCGTGTGTTCGTGGAACTGGTCGATCACGGAATGCCCGGTGACACCGATCGCAACGACCTGCTCGCCGCGATGGCGGCCGAGTTGAGATTGCCGACCATCGCGACGAACGCCGTCCACTACGCGCATCCGTCGAATGGCCGCCTCGCCGCCGCGGTGGCCGCGGTGCGCGCGCGGCGCAGTCTCGATGATCTGGCGGGCTGGTTGCCGCCCGCACCCACCGCTCATCTGCGGACAGGTGAGGAGATGCTGAGCCGATTCGCCCGGTATCCCGGCGCTGTCCAGCGCGCGGCGCTGCTCGGTGTGCAGCTCTCGTTCGACCTGCACATCGTCGCCCCCAACCTGCCGCCGTTCGACGTGCCGCCCGGACACGATGAAGTCTCCTTCCTGCGTGAGCTGACCTATCGGGGTGCGGCTGTCCACTATGGATCGGCCGCCGAGAATCCGCGTGCCTACCACCAGATCGCCCACGAGTTGCGGGTGATCGAAGAGTTGGGCTTTCCCGGCTATTTCCTTGTCGTATGGGACATTGTCCGGTTCTGTCGGCAGAATGACATCTTCTGTCAGGGCCGGGGGTCGGCGGCCAACTCCGCTGTCTGCTACGCCCTCGACGTCACCAAGGTCGACGCGGTGCGCTGGGAGTTGCTGTTCGAGCGGTTCCTCGCGCCCGCCCGCGACGGCCCACCCGACATCGACATCGACATCGAGTCGGACCGTCGTGAAGAGGCCATCCAGTACGTCTACGAGAAGCACGGCAGGCTGCGGGCCGCCCAGGTGGCCAACGTGATCACCTACCGGTCGAAGTCGACAGTGCGTGACATGGCCAAGGCGTTAGGTTATTCGCCAGGGCAGCAAGACGCGTGGAGCAAACAGATCGATCGTTGGGGCCCGTTGAAGTCCACTATGGACGATAACCACCTTGACGTGCCGCCGGAGGTGCTCGAACTGGCCGGACAGTTGGAGAACTTCCCCCGGAACCTGGGTATCCACTCCGGCGGGATGGTCATCTGCGACCGGCCGGTCAGCGAGGTCTGCCCGGTCGAACCCGCGCGGATGCCCAACCGCACGGTTCTCCAATGGGACAAGGACGATTGCGCGGCGGTCGGCCTGGTCAAGTTCGACTTGCTCGGCCTCGGAATGCTCTCCGCACTGCACTACATGGTCGACCTGGTCGAGGAGTTTTACGGCAGGAAGGTCGACATCGGGACGCTGGACCTCGACAACCAGGAGGTCTACGACATGCTCTGCCGCGCCGACTCGGTGGGTGTGTTCCAAGTGGAGAGTCGAGCGCAGATGGCCACCTTGCCCCGGCTCAAGCCAAGGAGGTTCTACGACCTGGTGGTGGAAGTGGCACTGATCCGCCCCGGCCCCATCCAAGGCGGGTCGGTCCACCCCTACATCCGCCGCAAGAACGGCCTGGAAGAACCGACGGTCGACCACCCGCTGTTGAAGAACGCGTTGGACAAAACCCTGGGTGTGCCGCTGTTTCAGGAACAACTCATGCAGATCGCCGTCGACATCGCCGACTTCACCCCGGCCGAGGCCGACGAACTGCGCCGCGCGATGGGGTCGAAGCGGTCCACGCATCGGATGGAGAGCCTGCGGGAGCGCTTCTACACGGGTGCGGCCGCCCGGGGCGTCAGTGCGGAGGTTGCGGCCCGCGTCTACGAGAAACTGATGGCGTTCGCCAACTTCGGCTTCCCGGAGAGCCACGCGCTCAGCTTCGGTCTGCTCGTGTTCTCCAGTTCCTGGTTCAAGCTGTACTACCCGGCCGCGTTCTGTGCCGCCCTGCTCCGCGCGCAGCCAATGGGGTTCTACTCGCCGCAGTCCCTGGTCGCCGACGCAAGAAGGCACGGCGTCACGGTGCTCGGCCCCGACATCAACGCGAGCCTGCCGCACCCGACCCTGGAACTGCCCGACGCCGCGGTCGATCACGCCGTCCGCCTCGGCCTCAGCACCGTCCGCGGCATCGGGGACGACCTGGCGACCCGCGTTGTCGCCGCGCGCGGTGACCGACCTTTTCGCGACATGGTCGACCTCGCCCACCGCGTCACCCTCACCCGCGCCCAGATCGAGGCGCTGTCCACGGCGGGAGCCTTCGCCTGCTTCGACATGAGCCGCCGCGAAGCACTGTGGGCCGCGGGCGCGGTCGCGGGTGAACACCCCGATCGCCTGCCGGGCACCGCGGTCGGCTTCCGCGCACCGGAACTGCCCGGCATGGACGAAATCGAGGTCGCGGTGGCCGATGTGTGGGCCACTGGTCTGTCTCCGGACAGCTTCCCCACCCAGTTCCTCCGCAAGCGTCTTACCCGTCTCGGCGCCTTGACCGCCGCCGAACTGTCCACAGTGGAAACGGGCACCCGAGTCCTCTTGGGTGGCGCGGTCACCCACCGACAGCGCCCGGCGACTGCGGGCGGGGTCACCTTCCTCAACATCGAGGACGAGACCGGCATGGTCAACGTCGTGTGCTCGCCCGGTCTGTGGGCCAGGTACCGCCGCATCGCCCGGGACAGCTCCGCCCTGCTGATCCGGGGTGTGGTGGAGAGCGTCGAAGGAGTCGTGAGCCTCTACGCCGATCGCTTACAGCACCTGGACCTGCGTATCCCGGCCAAGTCCCGCGACTTCCGCTGACCGAGTGCCCTTTCCGACCCGCGCGACCGGGAATGACAGGCTGAGCCCATGGAGAGCGAGGATTTTCGCGACACCGACCTGCATGGCCGGCAGTGGGACCAACGGCATTTCACCAAGTGCGACTTCACCGAAGCTGACATGCGTGGGCTGGTCACCACTGGCTGCACCTTCACCAACTGCGACTTCACCCGTGTTGATCTCGGTGAGTCGCGGCACCAGTCGTCGGCTTTTCGATCGTGCACATT
>JALZNB010000428.1 GCA_030857905.1 Actinomycetota bacterium | reverse complement strand
GTGTCCGCCAGGCCGCGACGAACGCCTGACGATCACCGACCGAGATCAACCCTCTGAACTGCGAGAACCTACCCGGATCAGACGTTGAAGCGGAACTCGACGACGTCGCCGTCGCCCATCACGTAGTCCTTGCCCTCGATCCGAACCTTGCCCGCCGACTTCGCCGCCGCCATCGAGCCCGCGTCGACCAGGTCCGCGAACGAGACGATCTCGGCCTTGATGAAGCCTCGCTCGAAGTCGCTGTGGATGACCCCGGCCGCCTGCGGCGCGGTCGCGCCCTGCGGGATCGTCCACGCGCGGGCCTCTTTCGGCCCGGCCGTCAGGTAGGTCTGCAGGCCGAGGGTGTGGAATCCGGCGCGCGCCAACGCGTTGAGGCCGGGCTCGTGTTGGCCGACCGACTCCAGCAGTTCCCTGGTGGACTCGTCGTCCAGTTCCAGCAGCTCGGCCTCGACCTTGGCGTCGAGGAACACCGCGTCCGCCGGGGCGACCAGCTTCGCCAACTCGGCGCGGCGGGCGTCGTCGGTGAGGACGCTCTCGTCGGCGTTGAACACGTACAGGAACGGCTTGGTGGTGAGCAGGCTGAGTTCGCGCAGCAGGTCGAGGTCCACTTCGGACTGGGCCGCGAACAGGGTGCGGCCGCCGTCGAGGATGTCCTTGGCCTTGTTGGCGGCGTCCAGCGTCGGGCGGGCCTCCTTGCGGGTGCGCGCCTCCTTTTCCAGCCGGGCCAGCGCCTTGTCGAGGGTTTGCAGGTCGGCGAGGATCAACTCGGTGTTGATGGTCTCGATGTCGGCCAACGGGTCGACGTGGTTGTCGACGTGGATCACGTCCGGGTCGTCGAAGACCCGGATGACCTGGCAGATGGCGTTGGCCTCGCGGATGTTGGCCAGGAACTTGTTGCCCAGCCCGGCGCCCTCCGACGCGCCCTTGACGATGCCCGCGATGTCCACGAAGGACACCACCGCCGGGACCGTGCGCTCACTGGAGAAGACCTCCGCGAGCGTGTCCAGCCTCGGATCGGGCAGCGGGACGATGCCGACGTTGGGCTCGATGGTCGCGAACGGGTAGTTCGCGGCGAGGACGTCGTTGTTCGTCAGGGCGTTGAACAGGGTCGATTTGCCGACGTTGGGCAGGCCGACGATCCCAAGGGTCAAACTCACGGGAGTCGAGTCTACGGACCGCCCGAATCGGGCCGGTCGGGGCCGGTCGTGCGTCAAACCGTTACCAACGGGCGCCAACACGGAGACCGAAATCCGGTGACACAGAGGTGTGCGTCGTAGGGCAAACGTACGCACGATAGCGCCCATTCTTCGGGTAACACGGACAGGTCGGGCAACGATAACCGCACTCTAAGTGCACAGTGTGCGAAATTTCCACTGAAGGATTAGCCCAAATGGACGCTAGTCAGCGGGACGAACGCCAACGACACTCCGTGAGCGCCCCGCTGTTTTCCGCCAGCCGGAACCAGACGCGCTCCCTGCTCGACCCGCTGAGAAAGAAGGAAGTGGGATGAACCATTCCGATTGGCGCCGGCGCGGCCGGATCGCCCTCGGTGTGGCGTTCTCCGCGGCGATGATCAGCACGATGCTGACCACCGCTGCCGGCACCGCCGCCGCCACCCCGACCCAGGGCCCCGCAGATGAGGGCCCCGGCATCGGCAAGCACGATCAGGAACTGCTGGCCAAAGCCGAACAGTCCGGCGAGAAGACGGTCAAGGTCCTCATCGCCACCAAGCAGGGAGACGCCGCAGGCAGCGTCGACCAACTGACCAAGGCGGGCGCCAAGGTCGAGTACCGGGCCGACGAGATCGGCTACGTCCGCGCCGAGGTGCCGACCAGCCAGGTCAAGAAGGTCGCCAAGCTTCCCGGCGTGACCGCGCTCGACCTCGACGAGAACGTCCCCCTGCCGGACCCGCGTCCGCTGGGCGACCAGGCCCCGACGCCGCAGCCCGCCCCCGGTCCGGCGACCCCGAACGTCAACCCGTACATGCCGACCGGTGACATCGGCGCGGCGCAGTTCGTCAACGAACACCCCACCTGGGATGGCCGCGGCACGACCGTCGGCATCATCGACAGTGGTGTGGACCTCGACCACCCGTCGCTGAACAAGACGAGCACCAACGAGCGCAAGATCACCGACTGGGTCACCTACACCGACCCGTCGTTCACCAACGGCACCAACAACGACAACGACCCGACCTGGTTGCACATGACCACGTCGGTTCCCGGTGCGTCGGTCGGCCTGCCAGGTGAGGCCGAGGTCCGCTCCGGTGTGTTCAACGAGCGCGACCCGCGCCTCGCGGGTGAACTCGGCAACGACGTCAACCGCGACGGCAACCCCGCGGGCAGCAACGGGCAGTTCGCCGTCGCCTGGAACCCGGCGACCGCGACCGTGTGGGTCGACGCCAACCAGAACAAGACCTTCGCCGACGACCAGCCGATGACCGACTACAAGGTCAAGTACGACATCGGCACCTTCGGCAAGGACAACCCGGCCACGCCGGTCAAGGAGTCCATGACGTTCGTCGTGCAGACGGACGCGGCCAAGGACGCGGTCAACATCGGCATCGTCTCCGGCGCGCACGGTTCGCACGTCGCAGGCATCGCCGCGGGCAACCGGCTCTTCGGCGGCACGATGAACGGCGGGGCGCCCGGCGCCAAGGTCGTCTCGGTCCGGGTCTGCCTGTTCGTCGCGGGCTGCACCAACCACGCGCTGCTCGAAGGCATGATCTACGCGGCGCGTGACGCCAACGTGGACGTCATCAACATGTCGATCGGTGGCCTTCCGGCGCTGAACGACGCGAACAACGCGCGCGCCGAGCTCTACGACCGGCTCATCGAGACCTACGAAGTCCAGATGTTCATCTCCGCGGGCAACTCCGGCGCGGGCTCGAACACCGTGGGCGACCCGTCGGTCGCGACCAAGGTCCTCTCGGTCGGTTCGTACATCACCAAGGCGACCTGGCAGAGCAACTACGGCTCCGACCTGGGTGTCGCCGAGTCGCTGCACGGCTTCTCCTCGCGCGGACCGCGTGAGGACGGCGGCTTCAAGCCGGAGATCGTCGCGCCCGGTTCGGCCATCTCCACCGTGCCGACCTGGCAGAACGGCGGCCCGACCGCGGGCACGTACCCGCTGCCGCCCGGCTACGCGATGTTCAACGGCACGTCGATGGCCTCTCCGCAGGCAGCCGGTTCCGCCGCGCTGCTGGTGAGCGCGGCCAAGGCGAAGGGCATCTCGCACAAGCCCGCGCAGATCCGCAAGGCCTACACCTCGACGGCGCGGTTCATCAGCACCCTCGGCGCCTACGAGCAGGGCAACGGCCTGATCGACACCAAGAAGGCCTGGAACCTGCTCAAGTCCAACCCGAGCGAGACCACCATCACCTCATCGGTGCCGGTGAACACCGCTCTGTCCGGCTTCCTCAAGACGCCGGGCGTCGGCGTGGGCATCCACGACCGTGAGGGCGTCAAGGCGGGCGACCGCTACACCCGCACGTACACCTTCACCCGCACCTCGGGCCCGGATCACGCGGTCACCTACACGACCAAGTGGGTCGGCAACGACGGCACGTTCAGTTCGCCGCCGGTGGTGAGCCTGCCGAAGAACAGCGCGGTCAAGTTCACCGTCACGGTCAACCCGCGTACGGCGGGCGTCCACTCGGCGATTCTGAACCTGGACAGCCCGCTCGGCGCGGGCATCGAGGCGCAGACCCTGAACACGGTGGTCGCGGCCCAGGACTTCACGGCCGCGAACAGCTTCACCGTGCGCAACGGCGGCAAGATCGGCCGCAACGAGGTCGCGTCGCACTTCGTGCGCGTGCCTGCCAACACCCCGGCACTGAAGATCGACATGCAGGGTGGCGGCACGACCAAGGGCGCGGGCCAGATCCGCTTCGTGCGTTTCCACCCGTACGGCGTGCCTGGCGAGCTGGCGACTGTCAGCAGCCTGCTCTGCTACAACCCGCCGGTCGCGGGTGGTAGCTGCCCTGGTGGCGGCCCCACCAGCCGGACGATCAGCAACCCGCAGCCGGGTGTGTGGGAGATCGTGATCGAGGCGCGTCGGACCTCTGACGCGGCTTACGCCCCGTACTCCCTGACCGCTTCGGTGCTCGGCGCGACTGTCACGCCGAACCCGGACGTCATCGAGTCGGCGTCGATCGGTACCCCGATCAACCGCTCGTACACGCTGAAGAACCTGTTCGGCCCGTTCAACGGCCGGGCGAAGGGCTCTGCCCTCGGCAGCGCCAAGCAGGGTCAGCTCAGCATCGCGAACGAGGAGAACCAGCAGTACCAGGTTCAGGTCGCACCGGGTTCGACCGCGCTGCGGGCGAAGATCGGCAAGACCTCGGATGCGGCTGCCGACCTCGACCTCGCGGTGTTCAACTGCACCAGCGGCGGTTGTGTGCTCGCCGGTCAGAGCGCTGACGGCGACTCGGAGGAAGAGGTGACCATCGCGAACCCGGCAGCGGGCGTGTGGGTGGTCCTGGTCCAGGGTTACGCGGTGCCCGCGGGCACCACGACCTACGACTACCTCGACGTGTTCACCAACCCGTCGTTCGGTTCGCTGACGGTGGCCGACGCCAACGCGGAGCGGGCGGCGGGCGCGTCCTGGACTGTCGCGGGCACGCTCACGGCCAACGCGGCTCCGGCCGCCGGTCGTGTGCTGCTCGGCAACGTCGAGGTGCGCACGGACACTGACGTCCTCGTCGGTATCGGCGACGTCGTGGTGAAGGCTGTTTCGTAAACACCGAATAACGAAGTGAAGCGGGGATCTGCCACAGCGGCGGGTCCCCGCTTCGCTGTCACCACGATGGCCGATTCCTGCCGGCCCGCCCCCCGTGCCCGCCGGCACGATGGGCACAGTGTCGAGAGATCCCGAGTCGCGGTATGCCCTACTGGGACAACAGGTGACCGTCGCCGCCGCTCGGACGGCAGCACGCAAGCTGGCCGAAGCCTTGGGCGAGCACCTACCCGACTCGGCTCTCGGCATCTCGATGGACGCGCACGGTTCCGCGTGGGCACCATGGCGGTCCTATGCGGGTATGCACCTCTGGCGGGCCGCCGCGCTCGCGCACTAGGCGGTCATTTCCAGTGTGGACCCGGTACGGGACTTGCGTACCCGAAGTCGCACCGGGATTCGCTGCCGCAGTTCATCCACATGCGACACGACCCCGACCACCCTTCCGTTCTCCCGCAACTCGTCCAGAATCGCCATGACATCGTCCAAGGTCGACGCGTCCAGCGTGCCGAACCCCTCGTCGATGAACAGGGTGTCCAGCACGGCACCACCGGTCTCGGCGGCCACCACATCGGCGAGGCCGAGCGCGAGCGACAGCGAGGCCACGAAGGACTCGCCACCGGACAGGGTTTTCGCCGAGCGGATCTGACCGGAGAAGTCGTCCAACACGTCCAACCCCAGGCCGCCCCTGGTCCCCCTCGCGCCTGCCGCATCGGTGTGCACGAAGGAATAACGGCCCTGGCTCATTCGTCGCAGCCGTTCCGTGGCCGCCTCAGCGACCTCCTCCAGGCGGGCGGCCAGCACGTAGGAGCGCAACGACATCCTGGACGCGTTCTGGCCGCGCCCGTTGACGACGTCGGTCAGGGCCTCCAACTCCGCGTACTCGGTCTCGATCGGGACGAGCGCCGCCCATTCGACGCGAAGCCGGTCAGCCAATGCCCGCGCCTCACTGGCCTGTTTCCGCGCCGCACGGGCGGAAGCGACGGCATCCTCGGCGCCAAGTCGCGCTTCCCTGGCGGTGTCGACAAGTTCGGTCAGGTTGACCTCGACCGTGGGATCGATGCCCGCGAGTTCCGGTTCGGCGAGGACGAGCCGGTACTTGTCCTCCTGCGAGCGGGCATCGGCGAGCTGGTACTCCAGTTTGTCGATGACCTTGTCCGCCCTGGCCGCGCCCAACGCCTCGGCCACATCGGAGAATCCGGCCTTGCCGACCGCGACGGACACCGCTGTCCGCGTCTCGGTCACGCGCTCACACGCCGTCGTCCACCGCTGTCGCGCCTCGACGAGCGCGTCAAGCGCGTCGACAGTCAACAGCAGGTGGCGCCGACGGTCGGCGACACTTGGGTGATCACCGCGTGCGTCGTCAAGTTTGACGGCACGCCGTTCGACGGTGTCGGCCAGCGTGGCGCGTTCACTGGTGAGTCGGGCGCGGTCGCGGTCGAGTGCGCCGAGGTCGTCGCGGATCTTCTCGGTCGCGTCTTCCAGTTCCGCCAGTGTCGCGGTGCGCTTGCCGTGGGCGGTCGCCAACGCGGTCGCGTCACGGAACGCGGTCTCGGCCTTCGCCAAGGCCGAGTCCGGGTCGTCCCAACCGATCAGGCGGCCGCGAAGGGTCTTCAGGTCATGTTCCGCGGTTGTGAGCGCGTCAGCAGCGGTTTCCCTTGCCCGCTGGGCCACTTGTTCCGACGTCTGGGCCGCGCGTTCGTCCGTCGCCGTGACCGAAGTGGACACCGGACTCGCCAACGTCGGGTGCTCGACCGCACCGCACACCGGGCAGTGTTCGCCCTCTGTCAGGCCCTTCGCCAACTCGGCCGCCATGCCGTCGAGCCTGCGCTGCCGCACGTCAAGAAGATGTTCGCGAGCCTCTTGGTGCTTCTCGACGGCGTCCTGGTGTTCTTGAGTGGCAACGGAGACCGAGCGCTCGGCAGCGGGAAGATCAGCCGCATCCCGCACGGCGTCCGCGGCATCGTCACGACGAGCGCGCAGACCATCCAGCGTCGCGAGCGCGGTGGCCGACTCGGCGAGCCCATTCCTGGCCACGGCAATCTGTTCGGGCAACGTCGCCGCCCAGTCAGCGAGTTCCAGCGCCCGCTTCTCGACGGCCGCCAACTCTCTGTCCAATTCGGACAGTCGCGTATGGTCGATCACCTGCCGATCGGCCTCGTCGACCAGACCGGACAACGCGCCAGCGTCTTCGCGTAGTCTCGCCGATTCCGCGAGAGGGTCGCCGGTGTTGGCGACATCGACCTCCCGCGTCCGCACAACCCGCTCGGCGTCATCTGCGACCCGCTTGGCACGACGCAGGTCATCGGCCACAGCGACCACCGCGATCGCGCGACGCGCTGCCTGCAACTCCTCCTGCCACGACACACGGTCATCGGTGTGGCCCGCGAGTTCGGCCAACTCGTCGGTCGCCGTCCGCACCCGGCGCACGCGGTCGGCCAGTGTCCGGCCATCGGCCAACTCGGCATCAGCTCGATCTCGCGCCACCGCGGCCGACTTCTCGGCGTCGAGGCGTTGTGCGGCCTCCGCCTCAAGACCGGTGAGCAACTCGTCAAGCCAGGCGACGTCCGCGTTCTCCGGCGGCTCGACCGCTGCGGCCTGCGCGACTCGCTCCACCAGTCCCTCCGCCACTCGACGTGCCTCGGTGACCGCGCGGTGCCCTTCGGTACGACGTTCGCGGAACCAACCCTCGACTCGCTGGAAGTGCTCGGTGCCGAACAGCTTCTCCAGCAGGGTCTCGCGCGCGGCGGTGTCCGAGCGCAGGAAGCGGGCGAAGTCGCCTTGCGGCAACAGGACCACTTGAAAGAACTGGGTCTTCGTCATGCCGAGCAGCCGCTCGACCGTGCGCGCGACCTCGTCGATCCGGGACACACCTTCGGGACTGTGCCCCGCGGGCGATGCCTGGACCCAGGTCAGCGACGCCTTGGCGTTCTGCTTGGTGGTGCCGCCACCGCGCTTCTTCTGCCGCAGGTACTCGGGGCTGCGACGAATTCGAAGCCGGTGGTGCTGCACGGTCAGTTCCACCACGACCTCGGTGGCCACGTCGGGATCGGCCGTGTCGCAGCGCAACCGCTTCGTCTCGTCGCGCATCCCGGGCACCGCACCGAAAAGCGCGAACGCGACAGCGTCGAGCAGCATTGTCTTGCCCGCCCCGGTGTCGCCGTGCAACAGGAACAAACCGTCCGCGCCGAGAGTGTCGAAGTCGATGATCTCACGGCCCTGGTAGGGGCCGAAAGCGGTCAGTTCCAGCGTGTGCAGCCTCACTCCGGCTCCGTTCCGGCCACCGCGGCCAACGCCTCACGCAGCAGACCGCGTTCGGACTCACTCGGCTCGGCGCCCCTGGTGTCGGCGACGAAGCAGCAGGCGACCTCCTCGTCAGGCCGCCCTCGCGTGGCCTCGGCATAGCGACGCGGACGCACGTGGCCGCCTTCGGGCAGCCACTCCATGTGCAGCGCGTGCGGGAATCGCGTCCGCAGCCTGCGCATCGCGTCGAGCGGGCGGACCCGGTCGGTCAACACCACGGACAGAAATCTGTCGGTCAAGGACTCGTGCACCGGATCGGTGAGCAGGTCGCCCAACTCCCCGCGCACCGTACCGAGAGCCCGTGGGACGGGCAGCTCTCGCTGTTCGACACCCGCGAGACCGCCGTGGTCCAACTCGACCAGCCACACGGACTTGCGGTGCCGCGCCTCGGAAAACGAGTACGCCAACGGACTTCCCGAGTACCGCAGGTTGTCCGCGAGGCGCTGTGGACCGTGCAGGTGGCCGAGCGCGACATAGTCGACACCGCGGAAAGTTCCCGCGGGAACGGACGGAACACCGCCGACCGCGATGGTGCGTTCGGAATCACTCGGCTCGCCACCGATGACGAAGGCGTGCGCGAGAACGACCGACCGGGTCTGCTTCGGCCGGGTCGCGAGATCCTGGCGCACCCGGCGCATCGCCTCGCCGAGCACACCGGCATGTCCTTGCGGCTGCGCCATTCCGAGCGCGTGCCGGGCGGGGTCCGGCTCCAGATACGGGATTCCGTAGAGCGCGACCGGCCCGTGGGTCTCATCGAGCAGGACGGGCCGGTCCAGGTCGGCGATCGCCGTGCGCAAGTGCAGGCCACCGGCCGCGGCGAACTCGCCGAACGCGCCGAGTCGCGGCGCCGAGTCGTGGTTGCCCGGCGTGATCACGATCCGCACGTCGGCGGCGGCGATGCGACGCAGGATGCGTGCACAGGTCTGCACGGCTTCCGCAGAGGGCACCGCGCGGTCATAGAGGTCGCCGGAGACGACGAGCACGTCGACGTGTTCGTCCTCGCACATGTCGGCCAGTCCACCGAGCACAGCTTCCTGCTCGGCCAACAGGTCTCGACCGTGGAACAGGCGGCCCACGTGCCAGTCGGAGGTGTGCAGCACCCGCATGCCGACCACGGTAGGACGATCTTCCACCCGAACGGGGGAGGCACGCCGGTCGAACGCCCGTTCGAGCTGAATTCTGTCGGGGGTATCCGGTATTGATCAGATCGGACCCTGGAAGGGAGCTGCTGTGACCGCCGTTCTCGGCACCATCGCCGCCGTGCTGGTGCTACTGCTCGCCGCCGCGACGGCGCTGTTCTGGCGCCTGTACGGCGACAGCGTCCGCCGTGCCGACGCCGCTCGCGCCGAAGTCCAGGCCGAACGTGCCCGCTCGGACAGTCAACAGGTGGCGCTGCAACGGTATGAGGTGGCGTTCGCCTCGATCAGCGGCCGGGGCGAACTGGGCGAACAGGTGCTGGTGGAGACCGCCCGCGCGCTCGGCCTGCGGGAGAACCTGCACTACTCCGTGCAGACCGACATCGCGGGGGGCGGCGCCGCCCGGCCCGACTTGCTGCTGTTGGTCGGCGACGGTCGCCGCGTCCCCGTCGACGCCAAGATGAGCATGGCCACCTGGGCGGAGGCGGTGGAGACCGACAACGCCGAGGAACGCCTCGACGCGCTGCGCGTGCACGTCCGCAACATCCGCTCGCGCGCCTCCGAACTGGCGGGCAAGGGATACCAGCGCTGGGCGGACGCGATCTACGGCACGGTCATGTTCGTCCCGTCCGACGCGGCCGTCGTCGCGGCGATGGACGCCGACCCGGAGTTGCTGCGGTGGCTGCTGGATCGCCGCATCTTCGTCTGCGGCCCGACCGGCTTCGCCGTCATCGCCTCGGCCGCCCTGTTCGCCGCGACGGAACGCAGCATCGCCGAAGACGTGGCCACAGTCCGAACCCGCGCGGCGGGCGCGCACCGCGCGGCGGGGGCCGCGGTGGACGCGGTGAACCTGTCGAGCACGCACTTGCAGCGCTTCCTGTCAGCGCGTCGAAGAGAGTTGGACGCGTTGGAACAGTTCCGATCCGCGGTGATCCCTCTGACAGACGCCGCCGCGACACCAGGGCAGCTGCCCGCACTCCGACGAACAGAGGAGGCGGTGGTCAACGGGCACGAACCAGCCGATCCACTCGCCTGACCCCACAGCCACGCGCAATCGACCGCAACAGGCTGGCGGCGCTGCCGCCGTGGCGCCGCAGTCCCTGACGCTGCTCCTGCGGCCCTGGTGCTGCCGTGGTGCTCGTCGCTGAGGCCCTAGGTGCTGCCGCTGCGGTCCGTCAATCGGACCGGCGCGATCACAGGCGTCCACATCGGCCTGTCCTGCAGCTCAGTCGTGGCCGGGAGAGGAATTGGCGAGGTGAACAGAACGCGGCGAACCTGGGTCGCCAGAGGACGGCCCAGCCGCACTCGGAGCCGCTGTTCACCCAGAGAAGCAAGCGTTTGCGTCCACTATGGAACGTGTGTCAGGTCACATCATGGGTCCAGTTGTGGCGCAGATGGTCGAACAGGGAGAAGCCGCCATCGGCGACGCACTAACGTATACCGGCGTGACCGCGACTCGCGATCGCCGGAGCGATCTTGATGATGACCACGCCGTAGTCGCGTGGGACGAACGGCCGATCCTTGGCTCGTCGCGAGGACTGCCGTGGTGGGGGGCCGTGCTGCTGGCCTTCGGGCTGGCGCTGGTCACGGCGGTGATCGATGTGCAGCGCCAGGGCACCCTCGGCTGGGTGTACCAGGTCGGGTTCGTCCTCGGCTGCGTCGCGGCGATATGCGCGGTGCGCAGGCGCAACCTGTTCGGGCCGATGGTGCAGCCGCCCCTGGTGTTCGCGGTGACCGCGATCGGAGCGGTGCTCGCCCTCGCCCCGAAAGCAGGCAGCGGCGGGGCCAAGCAACTCCTGCTCTCGGTCGCTGTGCCGTTGACCAGCAATTTCCCGACAATGGGCGGCACTACCGTCGTCGTCGTCGCGATCGGTCTGGCCCGCATCTTCTACATTCAGCGCGACCCGGACGCGCCCGAGAAGTCGATCGGGGCCCTCAGCGGGCGCCGTGGGCCCAAAACCGCCAAAGCCGCCCGGCCGCCGCGCGAGGAGAGCAAGCCGCGGTCGTCCAGGGAGAGCAGGCCGGCACGGGAGGAACGCCCCCGCGACGAGCGCCGTGAGCGCGGGGAAGGCCGGACCACCGGAGACGATCGCGCGCCCCGCGGCGATGCGCGCAAGGGGTCACGGCCAAGCCGAGAAGGTCGGCCGAAGGACCCGAACCGGGCCCGCGAGACTGGACGATCCCGCGAAGAGCGCGACGAACGTCGCCCTGCTCGACCGAACCGCCAACCGCAACGCCGTCCACGACCGGACGACGACCGCTAACCCAACCGTCCAGGCACACGCTGGCGCGCTCCACCCGAGGTCAGCACGACAGCGAGAACGCCCAGCGAGTTGAGTCGTCCGCGAACACGTCAGGCATCCCGCTGGTCACGGCCGGAAATCACGCCCCGCGCAGCGTCGAACGCTTCAGAGTCCTCATCACGCGGACTTGGGGCACCCATGCCGCAGCCTGAAACGCTTCGGAGTTTCAACCCACGACTATCGCGTATCGCGCGAGTTCGGGGCACCCGTGGTGCAACCCGCGCAGCATCGAGCACTCTGGAGTCGCTAGCAAGAGCGCAGGCGATTGAGGCGACCCCGCTCGCATTGTTGAACAGCTCCTGGCGGGGGTCGCCAGGAGCGACCGGCGGCTTAGTCGGCCTTCTTGAGTTCCCTGCGCAGCTCGGGCGGCAGCGAGAAGTGGATCTTCTCGTTGGCCGTCGTCACCTCGTCCACCTGCCCGTACCCGCGCTCGGCGAGCCACGCGAGCAGGTCCATGACCAGGTGGTCGGGAACCGAGGCCCCGCTGGTCACGCCGACCGTGGTGACGCCGTCGAGCCAGGTCTCGTCGACCTCGTGGGCGAAGTCGACCAGGTACGAGGCCTTGGCCCCGGCCTGCACCGCGACCTCGACCAGTCGCTTGGAGTTGGACGAGTTCTGGGAGCCGACGACCAGGACCAGTTCGCACTCCGGGGCCAGCGCCTTGACCGCGACCTGGCGGTTGGACGTGGCGTAGCAGATGTCGTCGCTCGGCGGGTTCTGCAAGTCCGGGAAGCGCCCGCGTAGCTGGTCGACGCGCTCCATGGTCTCGTCGACCGACAGCGTCGTCTGGGACAACCAGATCACCTTGGACGGGTCGCGCACGACGACCTTGTCCACGTCTTCGGCTGTGTCCACGAGCTGCACGTGGTCCGGTGCCTCGCCCGCGGTGCCCTCGACCTCTTCGTGGCCCTCGTGCCCGATGAGCAGGATGTCGTAGTCCTCGCTGGCGAAGCGCTTGGCCTCGAAGTGGACCTTGGTGACCAACGGGCAGGTGGCGTCGATGGTGCGCAGGCCACGCTGGGCGGCCTGGTCGTGGACCATCGGGGACACCCCGTGGGCGGAGAACACGACGAGCGCGCCCTCGGGGACCTCGTCGGTCTCGTCGACGAAGATGGCGCCCCGGTCGCGCAGGGTCTCCACGACGTGCTTATTGTGCACGATCTCCTTGCGCACGTAGACCGGAGCGCCGTAGGTCTCCAGCGCCTTCTCGACGGTGATGACGGCTCGGTCGACGCCCGCGCAGTAGCCACGGGGATTGGCCAGCAGCACACGCTTGGTCGCAGCACTCATGCCGTCAAGGGTACGGACACGCCCGATGCCCGCTCACCGGCGATGGGTGTGGCCCGGGTCTCGCACGGCGCTGGCTGGGCATATGCGCGTGACTCGGGCAGGCTAGGGGCCATGACGTCACTTCCCCTGCCCTTCAGGGTGGCGGCTGGGCTCGCCGCCACCGCGGTGGAACGCGCCCGTGAGCTGCCCGGCCACATCGCGGGTCTGCCGGTGACCGTGGTCAGCCAGGCGCTGCAATTGTCGATGCGGGTGCAGCAGCAGGTCACGGAACTCGCGATCAAGGGCGACGAGACGCTCGCCGGGCTGCGCCCGGTCGAGGAGACCCCGGAGTGGGCGACCTTCGACGAGGACGTCGAGCAGCACGACGTCAGCCGTCCCGCGTTCGACCGGGTCGAGGACGATCTGGAATTCGACGATCTCGAAGACCTCGGCGATCTCGACGACGCCCCCCACGTCGTGGCCGTAGCGGGCGAGGACGACCCGTGGGAGCGCGAAGAGCGGGCGATCGCCGCGTCCCCGGCCTCCGTGCCCAACTACGACGAGCTGTCGTTGCCGCAGCTACGCGCCCGTCTGCGTCAATTCGCCTCCGCGGAGCTTGAGGAACTGCTCGCCTACGAGCAGGCGGGAGAGAACCGGGCGTCGTTCATCAGCATGTTGACCCGCCGTATCTCGACCGTGCGCTCCCAGGAAGTCGCCACTCCGCGCGAGGAGCGGTGACGGGGGCGTCGACTCCCGAGGAACCGTGGCCGGTCCGCACGGTCGCCCGCAAGGTCGGTGAATGGATCAACCGACTCGGCACGGTGTGGGTGGAGGGTCAGGTCACCCAGATCTCCGCGCGCCCTGGCACCGGCACGGCATTCCTGACGCTGCGGGACCCGGCGGCCGACGTGTCGATGTCGGTCACCTGCGCGACCGCGCTGTTGCGCCAACACGAACCGCCGCTGACCGACGGCACCCGCGTGATCATCCACGCCAAGCCGACGTACTTCTTCAACCGGGGCTCGTTGAGCCTGCGCGCCGACGAGATCCGCGCGGTCGGCATCGGCGAACTGCTCGCCCGCATCGAGCGGCTGCGCAAGCTGCTCGGCGCCGAGGGCCTGTTCGACCCGAAACGCAAGCGGCGGCCCCCTTTCCTGCCCGGCAAGGTCGGTTTGATCACCGGCCGCGCGTCGGCGGCCGAGCGGGACGTGCTCGTCAACGCGACCGCGCGGTGGCCCGCGGTGCGGTTCCGGGTGGAGAACGTCGCCGTGCAGGGCGCGCTCGCGGTTCCGCAGATCATGGCCGCGCTGTCCACATT
>JALZNB010000410.1 GCA_030857905.1 Actinomycetota bacterium | reverse complement strand
GCGCGCGCTTCGATCGGGCTGAGGAACACGCGCACGGCGTCGGGGCCCTCGTCGGTGTCGTCGAGCACCACCGACTCGTCGACCTCGCCTTCGGTGACGGCGAGCAGCTCGATCACGACGGCGCTGCTCTCGGCGTCCCAGCCCAGGCCCATCGTGCCGACGCGGAACTCCTCCTCGACGGGCACCTGCAGCGGGTCGGCGTCGACCCGCTCGTCGGGTACGTCGGGCGGGACCTCGGCGCCGAAGCGGCGGTTCACCTCTTCCAACAGTGACCCGATGCGCTCGGCGAGCACGACGACCTGCTGTTTTTCGATGGTGACACTCACCGTGCGGGCGCTTTCCACCGCTTGCAGGTAGAAGACGCGGTCGCCGGGAACCCCGACCGTGCCTGCGATGAAGCGGTCGGGTTGACGGAAGACGTGAATGACGCGGGCCATGGGACCTCCGACCCTATTGCACAACCAGTGGTCGAGCAGTCCGTACCCGACGGTTGACGGGCAGATGCCACCGTATCTGGCCACCCGCCGGCGCTGGGTAGGGTGATCGGTGTGGTGAAGATCGCTCCATATGGGAGCTGGCAATCCCCGATCAGCGCGGCCGATGTGGCGAGGGCGGGCAGCAGCCCGTCGTGGGTGACCTCGCACGCCTCTGGGGTGTGGTGGACCCGCAGCATTCCCGGTGAGGGCGGCAGGCTCGCGTTGACCCACCACGATGGCGTCGAAGCGCGTGAGGTGTTGGCGGCGCCGTGGAATCTTCGCAACCGGGTGCACGAGTACGGCGGCACGCCGTATGTGCTGCTCGATACCCCGGGCGGGTTGCGCGTGGCGTTCACGCAGTGGACCGACCAGCGGGTTTATCTGGTGGACCCGGCGGGTGGGGAGCCGGTGGCGATCAGCGCCGAGCCGGCGACCCATCACGGTCTGCGCTACAGCGACCTGCGGTCGGGCCCGGGTGGCACCGAGGTGTGGTGTGTGCGGGAGTCCGTCGAAGGTGATCTTCGTCGCGACCTGGTGGCGTTGCCGGTGGTGGGCGGGGACGCGCGGGTGCTGGGCGCGAGCCACCATTTCCTGACTTCTCCGTCGGTGAGCCCCGATGGGCGGCACGCGGCGTGGATCGGCTGGAACCATCCCGACATGCCGTGGGATGGCACCGAACTGTGTGTCGCCACGGTCACCGCCGACGGCACGTTCGGCCCGCACCGGGTGGTTGCGGGCGGTCCGCGTGAGGCGGTGTGCCAGGTCGAGTGGGAGACGCCGGATTCGTTGGTGGCGTTGACCGATCCCGGGGGCTGGTGGAATCTGCACCGCATCGGTCTCGACGGGACGGTGGTGAACCTGGCGCGGGTCGACAACGAACTCGGCGGACCGATGTGGCAGTTGGGGTATCGCTGGTTCGCGCAGCTCGGGCGGGGCCGGTTCGCGGTGTTGCGCGGGGGCGCCCTGGCGATCCTGGACGAGCGCGGTGGCACGGTCACCGATGTGGATTCGGACTTCCCGATCTGGTCACCGAGCCTGACCGCGCTCGACGGCGTGGTGACGGCGATCGCCGCGACCTCGACGACCAGGCCCACGGTGGTGACGCTGGACCTGTCGAGCGGCACACACACCGAACTGACCGCCACCGAGGGCATCCCCGACGAGCGGTACTTGCCCCGGCCGATGCGGCGCGTGTTCACGGGCCCGGGCGGCCGGGGTGTCCCTGCGTATGTGTACCCGCCGACCAACCCCGACTTCGTCGCACCCGATGGTGAACTGCCCCCGTACGCGGTGGATGTGCACGGCGGGCCGACCGCGTCGCACTCCCCCTCGTTGAATCTGGGCATCGCCTATCTGACCAGCCGCGGCGTCGGGGTGATCGCGGTCGACCACGGCGGCTCCACCGGCTACGGCCGCGAGTTCCGCGAAGCCCTCTACGGCCAGTGGGGTGTCGTCGACGTCCAGGACAGCGCCGTGGCCGCTCTCGGCTTGGCCGAGGCGGGCGAGGCCGACCTGGCGCGGTTGAGCATCCGGGGTGGCAGCGCGGGTGGCTGGACCGCGGCGGCGGCGATCACCACGGTCGACACCTTCGCCTGCGCCACGATCATGTATCCGGTGCTCGACGTCACCGCCGCCGTCCACGGCGACGCCCAGACCCACGACTTCGAGTCCCGCTACGACGAGAAGCTGATCGGGAGCCTGCCCGAACACGCCGACCGGTACGCGGAGCGCTCTCCCATGCGCCACATCGAGTCCATCGCCGGGCCGGTGTTGCTGTTGCAGGGCTTGGAGGACGAGGTGTGTCCGCCGGAGCAGGCCGACCGGTTCGTCGCCGCACTCGACGGCACGGGCGTGCCGCACGCCTACTTGACCTTCGCGGGTGAGCAGCACGGGTTCCGGCTGGCGGAGTCGATCACCGCGGCCTACGAGGCCGAGTTGTCCTTCTACGGCCAGGTGTTCGGGTTCACCCCACCGGGTGTGCCGGTGCTGGAGTTGCGCCGGTGAGGCGGGCGGCGAGGTTGCGGCCGGGAGACACCGTCGTGGTCGTCGCCCCGGCGGGCCCGGTGCGGCCGGAGTCGCTGAAGCAGGGCGTGGACGTGCTGCGCTCGTGGGGACTCACCGTGCGCGTCGCCCCCCATGTGCTCGACCGGCACGCGAAATTGGGCTACCTGGCCGGGTCCGACGCGCACCGAGCCGCCGACCTGCGCGAGGCGTGGTGCGACCCGGAGGTCTCGGCGGTGATCTGCGCGCGCGGCGGTTACGGCTGTCACCGCATGGTCGACCTGCTCGACTGGGACGAGATGGCCGAGGCGGGCCCCACGGTGTTCGCCGGGTCCAGTGACGTGACCGCCCTGCACGCCGCGTTCGGCCGCGAGACGGGTGTGTCGACGCTGTTCTCCCCGATGGTCGCGACCGCCGCGTTCGACGCCGACGCGCAGGCGCATCTGCGGGCGACGCTGTTCGAACCGGAGACCGTCCAGTGCCTCTCGGGGCCGTCGACGGCCACCGCGGGCCACGGTGTTGTCGAAGGTGTGACGGTGGGCGGGACGTTGAGTCTGATCGCGGCCGAGTTGGGTGTTCCCGGCGCGTCGGCCCCCGAGGGTGCGATCGTGCTGTTGGAGGATGTGGGCGAGGACCCGTACCGGGTCGATCGGATGCTGACCCAGCTCCTGCGCGCCGGGTGGTTCACCGGCGTCAACGGTGTCGCGTTGGGCTCGTGGGTCGATTGCGGCGAGGTGCGGCCGGTGATCGCCGACTTGCTGGGCTCTGTCGGCCTGCCGATGGTGTGGGAGTTGGGTTTCGGGCATTGCGCGGGGGCGTTGACCGTCCCCTTGGGCGCCCACGCCGTCCTCGACGCCGACAACGGCACTCTCACCGTCACCGAACCCGCCCTCGTCTGATTCACCCGCCTGGAACCTTCCGAAGGGAACCGCCGCGATGACCGCGTGGACCGCCCGCCCCGAGACCGCGCGGGACCTCGCCGCGATCCTCGGGATCACTCTCGCCGCGTTCCCCTCCGCCGAGGAAGCCGACCTCGTCGAGGTGTTGCGCGCCGACACCGACGCCTGGATCGATGGGCTGTCGATGGTGACCGAGGCCCCCGATGGGACGGTCGTGGGGTACGCGTTGCTCACTCGGTGCCATGTCGACGGGCACGCGGCGCTCGCTCTCGCCCCGTGCGCGGTGCTGCCCGCCCACCAGGGCCGGGGCGCGGGTTCGGTCGCCATCCGCGCCGCGCTGGACGCCGCTCGATCCTCGGGGGAGAACCTCGTGCTGGTTCTCGGGCACGCCGAGTACTACCCGCGGTTCGGTTTCATCCCGGCGTCCCGGTTCGGTATCCGCGCGCCGTTCGAGGTGCCGGACGAGGCCATGATGGCGCTCGCCATGAACCCGGACTTGCCGGTGCCCACCGGCACCATCGAGTATCCCGCCGCGTTCGGAATCTGACGCGCCAGCCTGCGTGCCGGGTGTTCTCAGGCCTTGGCGGGTTCGACGGCGGGTTCGACGAGTTCCTCGCGTTCGCCGAACAGGCGCAGCGGGTCGTTGCGCAGCAGTGAGATGCCGGCGAGGATCGACACGGCGATGGCGCCCGCGATGAACGGCCAGTTGTAGAGCAGGTCTTCCCCGTCCGGGGCGTAGGTCAGCACGAGGAACACCGCGGCGGCCACGAGGATCGCCAGTTGGCGGCGCTGCCAGGACAGCGCGGCCGCGATGACGAAGCTCCAGGTCAGGTACCAGGGCAGGGTGGCCGGGGACAGTACGGCCATGGCGAAGAGCACGAACGCCATGCGGCGCACCGCGTCGGCGCCCCCGTGCCGCGACCGCCACCACTGGCGCACCGCGATCACGAAGAACAGCAGTCCGCCGATGACGCGCGCGATGTTGACGAACCAGCTCTTGTTGCCCTCGACGAAGATGCCGACCACGGTGTGCACGAACTCGCCGACGGCGGTGGGCAGCGACAGCCAGTTGACGATCATGCCGGGGGCCTGGAGCGCCTCAAGCCATCCCAGGTCGACTCCGGCGACGACGGTGGCGAGGGCGAACGTGGCGACGAAGGTGGCCAGCGCGCAGGCCAGCGCGCGGGTGAAGTTCTTCCAGAACGTCGAGGCGAGGTGCCCGGCCCACACCCACACCAGGAACGGCAGCGCCACCACCGCGGTCGCCTTCACCGCGGCGCCGAGGGTGACCAGCACGACGCCGAGGACGTGTCTGCGGTCGAGGACGCACAGCGTGCCCGCCGCGAGGAATCCGACCATGAGCAGGTCGTTGTGCGGGCCGCCGACCAGGTGCACCACGGTCATCGGGCCCGCGACGGCCAGCCACAGGGTGATGGCCTTGTTTCCGCCGAGGTGGCGCACCAACCCCGGCAGTGCCCAGATCAGCAGTGCCAGCCCGGAGAGCAGCATGACGCGCATGAGGATGACGCCCAGGATCACCGAGTTGCCGCTGAGCCAGGCGACGCCCTTGGCGAGCAGGATGAACACGGGCCCGTAGTTGGCGGGGGTGCCCTGCCAGAACGGGTGCACGTTCTCGACGATCTCGGGCAGGTTGAGCACGGCGGGCCCGACGGCGTAGGGGTCGAACCCGTGCAGCGGCAGCGTGCCCTGGGCGAGGTAGGAGTACGGGTCGCGGGTGAACAGCGGCGGCGAGAAGATCAGCGGCGCGATCCACGCGGCCGCCGCGAGCAGCACCGCGCGCGGTCCGACGCGCCCGGCCAGGACGTGCCTGCCCAGCCGCACCCACGCCCACACGACCAGCGCGAACCCGATGTAGAGGACGATCGTGGCCAGCATTTGGCCGTGTCCGTAGCGAATCCAGGACAGCGGGCCGTGCCCGAGCACCGGGTCGCTGATCAGCAGGCTGCCCGCGCCGACGGCGCTGATCAGCATCAGCACGCTGCCCAGCGCGCCGAGGGAGATCGTGCGGATCGGCAGCGCGCGGTTGCTGTCGTCGGTCGTGACAGGCCCGCTGACCTCGGTGTCGCGGGCAGCATCGGCCGTGGTGTCGGCGTGCTCGGAGCGCTCAGCGACCACAGGACTCTTCCACGTCTGGGGACTGTTCCACGGTGACAACCACCGGGGGTTGAGGTTACACAGGCACGTTCAGGGCCCTTGCGCAATGGCCAATATGGCCGTTTCGGCCGGTGCCCTAGCAGGCGATCGGAGTAGTGGCGTTCCGCGCCGGATGATCACACTGTCGCGGTGGGCGACCCGCCCAGCGGGGTGATCGCCGCGAGCAGCGTCTGGGTGTACGGGTGTCGCGGGTCACCCAGTACCTGGTCGACGGGCCCCACCTCGACCAGGCGGCCCTGGTGCATGACCGCGACCCGGTCGGCGATGGTCCAGGCGACACCGAGGTCGTGGGTGATCACCAGCGCGGCCAGGCCCAGGTTCGCGCGCAGCCGCAGCAACAGGGCCAGGATCTCGCCGCGCACCGACGCGTCGAGCGAGGCGACGGGTTCGTCGGCGACCAGCAGCCGCGGCGCCAGGGCGAGCGCGCCCGCGATGACGACGCGTTGGCGCTGTCCGCCGGAGAGCGCGTGGGGCAGGGCCGCGGTGTAGCGCTCGGGGGGCCGCAGTTCGGCGGCGTCGAGCGCGGCGGCGACCAGTTCGGACTCGTCACCGGGGACGCGGTGGATGCGCAGCCCCTCGGCGACGGCCTCGTGGACGCTGTGGCGCGGGTTGAGCGCGCTGGTCGGGTCCTGCAACACGAGTTGGACCTGTCGCCGGTACCGGCGCAGCCCCGACGACGAGGTCGGCATCGGCGTGTCGTCGAACAGGATTCGTCCGGCGGTGGGCGCCTGCAGGCCGAGGATGGTCCGGGCCAGGGTGGTCTTGCCGGACCCGGATTGCCCGACGAGCGCGACGATCTCCCCGGCCCGCACGGTCAGGTCGACGTTGTCGACCGCGCGGTGGCGGCCGTAGTCGACGGTGAGTCCTTCCACGCGCAGCAGGTCCTCCCCGATCGTGCCCGCTTCGATGGGGTCGCCGGTGGTGGCGGGCGCGTAGCGGAAACGTTGATCGCCGACGGTGGGGAACGCGGCGGCGAGTGCCTGGGTGTGCGGGTGTGTCGGGTTGGCGATCACCGCGCGCGCCGGGCCCTGCTCGACGATCTCGCCGCGGTGCATCACCGCGAGCCGCTCGCAGGTGGCGGACAGCACCGACAGGTCGTGGCTGATGAACAGCAGCCCGATGCCGCGCTCGGCCACCAGACGGGTCAGCACGCCGAGCACCTGGGCCTGCACCACGACGTCGAGGGCGGTGGTGGGTTCGTCGGCGATCACCAGTCTCGGTTCACACGCCAACGCCATCGCGATCATGACGCGCTGTTTCTGGCCGCCGGAAAGCTCGTGCGGGTAGGCCTGTGCCCGCTCGGCGGGCAGTTCCACCTGTTCCAACAGCGCGGCGACCCGCCGCCGCACCTCGGCGGGGCTGGTCGCGGGCGTGTGCAGGCGGATCGGTTCGGCGATCTGGTCCCCGACGCGGTGCACCGGGTTCAGGGCGTGCATGGCGCCCTGGAACACCACCGACGCCCCCGCCCACCGCACCGCGCGCAGCCGCCCCCAGTTCATTTCGCGCACGTCGTCACCGTCGAAGAGCACTTGTCCCGACACCTCGGCGGTGGCGGGCAACAGCCGCAGCACCGACATCGCCAGCGTCGATTTCCCGCACCCCGACTCCCCCGCCAGCCCGAGGGTCTCCCCGGAGTCCACGGTGAGGTTCACCCCGCGCACGGCGTGCTCCCCGGGGTAGCGCACGTGCAGGTCACGCAATTCCAGCAGTGGCATCTACCGCTCCCGCAGCCGAGGGTTGAGCACGGATTCCAACGCGCGCCCGCACAACGTGAACGCCAGCACCACCAGCGCGATCGCGAGACCGGGCGGCACCAGGTACCACCAGGCGCCCGCGGTGACCGCGCCGGTGGAGGACGCCGAGCGCAGCATCGCACCCCACGACACGTTGGTCGGGTCACCCAGGCCCAGGAACGACAGGGTCGACTCCGCGACGATGGCGGTGCCCACGGCGAGGGTGGCGTTGACGAACACCAACGGCAACACCCCCGGCAGTACGTGTTTGCCGATGACGTGCAGGTGACCGCCACCCAACGCGCGCGAACGCTCGATGTAGGGGCGGGCCTCCACGGTCAGGGTCTGCGCCCGCACCAGCCGCGCGGCCGAAGGCCACGAGGTGAGGCTGATGGCGAGCACGATCGTGGCCAGCCCCCGGTCCAGTGCCGTGGACAACGCGATCGCCAGCACCAGCGAGGGCAGCACGAGGAAGAAGTCGGTGACCCGCATCAACACCGCGGAGAGCCAACCGCCGAAGTGCGCGGCCACCACCCCGATGATCGTGCCGATCGCGACCGCCAGCAACGCCGCCGACAGCCCCACCAGCAGCGACACCCGCGCACCCCACAGCGTCAACAGCAGCACCGAGCGCCCGTTCTCGTCGGCGCCGAGCCACATGTCGCCGTTGGGCGAGTCCAGCCTTCCACCGGTGGCCTTGGTGACGTCGAGACCGTCGGCGTCGCTGATCAGCGGCGCCAACACCGCCAACACCAGGATCAGCGCCAGCATGCCGAACCCGACCATCCCGCCGGGCTGTCGCGCGAACTCCCGCCACGACCCCGCCGCCGCGGCCCGTCTCCTGCTCCACGCGGGCGCGCTCATGACGCACGCACCCGAGGATCGATGAACCGGTACACCAGGTCAGCCGCCAGATTCATCAGCACCACCGCACCCGCCAACACCAGGAACGTGCCCTGCAGCAGCGGGAAGTCCGGCGCGAGCAGCGCCTCATAGGTGAGCAGCCCCAAACCGGGCCACGAGAACACCGTCTCCACCGTGATCGCCCCCGACACCACCATCCCCAGATGCAGGAACACCAGCGTCACCGTCGGCAACATCGCGTTGGGCACCGCGTGGTGGCGGCGCACCCGGTCGTCGGGCAGCCCCTTGGCCCGCGCGGTCAGCAGGTGCTCGGCGGTCATCTCCTCCACCAGCGAGGACCGCATCACCAACTGGTACTGCGCGTAGACGACCGCCACCAGGGTGATCGTGGGCAACACCATGTGGTGAGCCACATCCAGCGCCTGGGACAGGAAGTCCGGCGGCGTGTCCGGGTAGGTGATGCCGTTGCTGGGGAACAGACCCGCCGTCGCCGAGAGCAACAGCAGACCCAGCCAGAACGTCGGCACCGACCACAACGTCAACGCGATCCCGACACTCACCTTGTCGAACCGGCTGCCACGCCGCCACGCCGACCTCGTGCCCAACCACAGCCCGAGCGCCACCGCGATCACCGTCGCCACCCCGACCAACAGCACCGTCGGGCCGAGCCGTTCACCGATCTTCTGCGCGACCGGCACCCGGAAGGTGTAGGACTCGCCGAGATCGAAACGCAGCAGGTCCCCGACATAGCGGAAGAACTGCTCGTAGAGCGGCTTGTCCAAACCCAACTGCGCCTCGAGTTCACGGATCTGCTGCGCGCTGACCGGCCGCCCCCTGGTCATGGTCTGCACCGGGTCGCCGGGCAACGCCCGGAACAACAGGAACCCGAGCACCACGACCAGACCGAGGCTCAACAACGCGCCACCGACCTTGGTCAGCACATACCGGACGACCCCGCCGCCGGACGCCGCGGGTGGCGGCGCGGCGACGGGGTCCTCGACGGGAACGATCGCATCGGACATCCGGCGACTACTCGCGCTCGTCGGCGGTCGAGCGACGCTTGCGTGCCAGGACGAGTCCACCCGCGGCGGCCAGCACCACGACACCGCCGACGACCGCGAGGATCACCCCGGTGTCGCTGCCACCGCCCTGCGCGGCACCTTCGATCGGGCTGGCGCTGTAGTAGCCCCAGTAGGACTGCTGGTTCATGATCACCCCGCCCGGGTCGGGCGAGACCTGGAACTTGGAGAACCGGTCCTTGCGGTAGGCCTCGAGCATGTTGTCGTAGCCGAGGATCACCATCGGCGCCTCCTCGTAGAGCAGCTCCTGCATCTGCTTGACCAACTCGGCGCGCTTGCCCCGGTCGAACTCGCTCAACTGCCGCGCGTACAGGTCGTCATAGCGCTGATCGCACAGGAAGCTGTCCGGCGTGGCGCCCTTGCCCTGCGGGTTCGGCCGCGACGCGCACGTCTGCAACGCCAGGATGTAATCGGGGTCGGGGTTGCCGTTCCACCCGCTGTAGGCGATGTCGAACGTGCCCGCGGTGGTCGCCTCGTTGACCTTCGAGTCCGACACCGGCTGCACCTCGACGGCGATACCGATCGCGGCGAGCCAACTCTTCACGAACGGCGCGCTCTGCTCGTCGAAGTTGGTGCCCGCGTGCGCGAGCAACCGGAACGCCAGCGGACGCCCACTGGCCGGGTCGACCCGGGTGCCGTCACCGCCGCGCGCGTACCCGGCCGCGTCGAGCTCCGCGTTCGCCGCCGCCGGATCGAAGGTGTACGCCTTGTCGGCGGGCGGCGCCCAGTGGAACTCGGCGAACAACGGCGGCACATACCCCGCGCCCGGCTCCCCGTAGCCGCCCCACACCTTCTCCACCAGCGTCTTCGAGTCCAGTGCCCGCGCGATCGCGCGCCGCAGCTTCGCGTCCTTCAACGCCGGATGCCCGTCACCGATGGGGGCGCCGGTGTTGTCGGCGGCACCGGAGTTGAGCAGCAACTCGTTGAACCGCTTGCCCTTGGCGTTGTTGCGCTCGATGTTCTCGTCACCGGCCAACGCGTCGAACTGGGCCGGGGTGAGCCGGTTGACGACGTCGACCTCGCCGTTGCGCAGCGCCTGCACGGCGGCGTCGGCGTTCTTGAAGTACACGAAGTCCAACTTCTCGATCTTCGGGGCGCCCCGCCAGTAGTTCTTGTTCGCGACGAGCCGCGTGTACTGGCTCTCCTTGAACTCGGTGATCACATACGGGCCGCTGGCCACCATCGGCAGCGCCGGTTCGGCGCCGATGTCGGCGACCCCCGACCACACGTGCTGGGGCACGATCGGAATGTCGAGGGCCGTCATGGTGGCCTGCGGGGTCTTCGTGCGGATCACCAACGTCCGGTCGTCGGTGGCGGTCACCGACTCCCACGGGGCCACGAAGTTGCCGTTGGCGGTCCGCGCGACCTCGTTCTTGAGCATCAGGTCGAAGGTGAACGCCGCGTCGCGCGCGGTGATCGGCTGCCCGTCACTCCACTTCGCGCCCTCACGCAGGGTGAAGGTCCACGACAGCTTGTCCGCCGCGGGCTCCCACTTCTCCGCCAACCCCGGCTCCGGGGTCAACGTCTTCGCGTTGTAGGTCGTGAGCTGCTCGAAATTCGTGCGCAAAATGTCGGTCCCCGTGCGGGTGATCGACAGGAACGGGTTGAGTGAATCGACCTGCTGGGTGACCGCGACCCGCAACGTCGCCCCGGTCTGCGCCTCGGCGGGCCGCTGCGCGACAGGAGCCGCCACCAGGCCCGTCACCATCACCGCGACAACCATCGCCCACCACCGCAACCGCATGCCCGACCACCT
Source organism: Actinomycetota bacterium (assembly GCA_030857905.1). Classification (GTDB taxonomy): domain Bacteria; phylum Actinomycetota; class Actinomycetes; order Mycobacteriales; family Pseudonocardiaceae; genus Actinokineospora. Next base: position 7,659 of record JALZNB010000410.1, on the reverse strand, counting down.
CTTCCCGAGTGTTTGGCAAGAAGTAACCACCCGGCGGTTCATGAAGTCAACAACGGCCGACAACGAGTAACGTCTTGGCGGTGCGAATACTCATCTCAGCCGACATGGAAGGCGCCACCGGCGTCACCTGTACGGCCGATGTCACCCCGGGCACCGAGCAATGGCAACGCTTCCGGCGGCTGCTGACCGCGGACGTCAACGCGTGCGTCACCGGACTGCTCGCCGCGGGCGCCACCGACATCCTCGTCAACGAGGCGCACTCCTCCCAACGCAACCTGCTCATCGAGGACCTCGACCCGCGCGCCGCCCTGCTCACCGGCCGCCACAAACCGCTCTCGATGATGCAGGGCATCGACTCCGGCGTCGACGGCGTCGTCCTGCTCGGCTACCACGCCGCCGCGGGCGCCGAGGGCGTCCTGGCCCACACCTACCTCGAGAACTCCATCACCGGCGTCTGGCTCGACAGCGTCCCGGCCAGCGAGGGCAGGCTCAACGCGGCACTGGCCACCGAACACGGCGTGCCCGTCCTGCTCGTCACCGGAGACGACCGAACCTGCGCCGACGCCGCCCAGTACGCCCCCGACGCGCTGCACGCAGTCGTCAAGGACTGCGTCAGCCGCTACGCCGCCATCTGCGCCGCACCCGCGATCACCGCCGAACGAATCACCGTCGCCGCCACCGAAAGCATCGGTCTGGCCGGTCGCTACCCCTCGGCGGCGGGCGAACACCGCGTCGAAGTCGAATTCGACGCCACGCACCTCGCCCACGCCACCGCGGTGATCCCGACCGTGGACTTGCTCGGCCCCCGCACTGTCGGGTTCACTGCCGCGTCGATGACCGAGGCGATGAAGACGTTCAAGATCGTGACCGCCATCGCGGCGGGCGCCATCGACGGCGTCTACGGCTGACCAGGAGAGCGCATGACCGAGTCGGTGGAGAGCCTGTGCTCCCGACTGATCCGCTTCGACACCACCAACCGCGGCCACGGCCAGGGCCGAGGTGAACGCGACGCGGCGGAGTTCGTCGCCGACCGCCTCACCGACGCCGGGCTCAAACCCCAACTGTTCGAACGCGCCCCACTCCGATCCAACGTGATCGCGCGCCGCTCCGGCGCCCACTCCGAGCTCGCGCCGCTGCTGGTGCAGATGCACCTCGACGTCGTCCCGGCCGACCCCGACGAATGGACCGTGCCACCGTTCGCGGGCGAAATCCGAGACGGCTACGTGTGGGGGCGCGGCGCGGTCGACATGAAAGACCTCTGCGCCATCATCCTCACCGTCCTGGCCCGCTGGGAAACCGAAGGCCGGGGCCCGCGCCGCGACATCGTGTTCGCCTTCGTCGCCGACGAGGAAGACCAAGGCCACTACGGCTCACACTGGCTCGTCGACGAACACCGCGAACACTTCGAAGGCGTCGAGATCGCCATCGGCGAATCCGGCGGCTACACCGTCCCGGTACGCACCGACAACGGCCTCGTCCGCCTCTACCCGGTGGGCACCGCCGAACGCGGCACCGCGCACCTGCTGCTCACCGCCACCGGCCGCGCCGGACATGGCTCCCGCCGAAACGACGACAACGCCGTGGTCACCCTCGTCGACGCCATCAGCCGACTCGCCTCCCACCAGTGGCCCGTCGTGCTCACCCCCGCCGTACGCGCCTACCTCGAACGCGTCGGCGGCGCACTCGGCGTCGAGGTGAGACTCGGCTCCGACGCCGAGGTCGACGCCACCATCGCCCGCTTCGGCGCCGCGGCGAAACTCGTCGAGAACACCGTCCGCAACAGCACCCGCCCCACCGTGCTCTCCGCCGGATACAAGGTCAACGTCGTACCCGGCGTCGCCCAAGCCCAAGTCGACACCCGCGTGCTCCCCGGCACCGAGGAACAACTTCTCGCCGACATCGACCGACTGCTCGGACCCCGCGTGCGCCGCGAATTCGTCGCCCGCCAACCCCCGGTCCAGGCCCGCGTCGACTCCCCCTGGTTCGACAAGATGGCCGACGCGCTGCGCGCCCAAGACCCCGACGCCGTCGTCGTGCCCTACTGCATGGGCGGCGGCACCGACGCGAAAGCGTTCTCCCGCCTGGGAATCGAATGCTTCGGCTTCTCACCACTGCTACTGCCCGAGGACTTTGACTACCGGGCCATGGCACACGGGGTCGACGAACGGGTCCCGGTGGCGGGCCTGCGATTCGGCGTCGACGTCCTCGACCGGTTCCTCTCGCACTGCTAGCGCGCTGACCGCCCCGGCCTCGGCACCACGCACCGTGATGTCGAGGCCGGCGGCAACATCACCGATCCGGCGACCACACCCGACCACCGGAGAACTTCCCCACCGCCCCCAGAATGTCCTCACGCTCCCGACTGAACAACCGCGTGTCCACCGGCAACCCGGGCCCCGACGCCACCGGCCACGCGTCGCGGCGATGCAACCCCTCCACCCCGTGCGTCCCCGGCGTCACCCCGGCCCGCACCCGGAACCGCAACGTCGGCCCATCCACGACCACCTCACGGATCGTGTCCCACGGCAGAAACGCCGAACCCCGCGCCGTCGGCAACCGCACCCCGTCGTCGTCGACGACCAACGGCGACTCCCGCCGCTTACGCCGCGCCACGAAACCGCCGACCTTCACCCCGGCCACCACGAGCGCCGCCAACACCACACCCGCCGACAACCACCACACCACCCACCCGGTGATCAACAACACGACCCCGACCACCACGACCACAGCCGCACCACCGAGCGCGGGCACCAACCCCCGGCGCCACGCCTCGTGATCGACCTCCGCGACGAACCCGTCCCCCGACACCATGTCTCCACACCCTTTCCCACATCGCACCGGACCCTACGGGACCTGCGACGACACCCGCGCAGTGCGTGAAGCGACACCAACGAACCCCGAACGAGACACAGGCGGGGCAGGCACCGCTTCCTCGTCGATGCCCGCACCCGCCCGTCCGCACTCCCCACCACCCATCATGCCGCCGCCGACCACCCGATGACCAACCCATTTCCCGCCCACCCTTTGATCAGGTGAACGAGGCCCCAGCACCCTCCACGGCGCCCACCTCGAATTCCACATGGGACCTCAACGATCAACCTGGGCACCAGCCACACCACGGCCCACCCCTACACGACATCACCACAGGCACACCCGGCTCACTGTTCGACGACGCCACGGAATCCACAGTGGACAGCCAGGTGGAGATCATCGCGGAACCCGCCGAGGGACCCTCTACACCCTCACATCATCGAATACCGACAACGACCCGACCGAATGGACACTCACCGAACCGACGCCACCACCTGGCACGAACTTGCCCACCGCCGCGACCAGTCATTCCCCTGGCCCCGCCAAACCCGACCCTTCACAGTCACCAACCCGGCGAATACCGCCACCACATCAGCGGCACCCTCGCCCAAATCCAACTACTTGCCCGTTGACCCACCCACCGGCGCATCACCCTCAGCCACCGCGTCCTCCACAGAAGGAGTCGGCTCCGGAGGCACAACACCGGAAAGATCCCCACCACAATCGTTGACCCGCAACACGAACGGCCGCGTCGAGGTATAACGCACCACCGACACCGACGCCGGATCGACCATGATCCGCTGAAACGAATCCAGATGCTGACCCAACGCATCCGCCAACAACGCCTTGATCACATCACCATGACTGCACAACAACCACACCGCACGCTCACCATGCTCGGCACTCACCCGCGCGTCATGCGCCCGCACCGCGGCCACCGCCCGCGACTGCACCGCCGCCAAACCCTCACCATCGGGAAACACCGCCGCCGACGGATGCTGCTGCACAACCTTCCACAACGGCTCATCGACCAACTCACGGATCGCACGCCCAGTCCACGACCCGTAATCCACCTCGGCCAGCGCATCCTCGGTCACCGGCACAAGACCACGCGCCGACGCCAACGGCGCCACGGTCTGCGCACAGCGCAGCAACGGGGACGCGACAATCGCGGCCAACGGAATACCAGCGAGCCGGTCCACCAGACCAGCCGCCTGCCGCTCACCACTCTCGTCGAGACGCACCCCCGCGCTACGGCCGGCGAGGACCCCAGCGCCGTTGGCGGTCGAACGGGCGTGTCGAAGCAGAACCACAGTGGCCACACCAACAGCCTAGGCCGCCACCATCAGGTCGGACTGACGACCCCGGTGGCCAACAACCCACACAACACCGCGCCCAAAGCGATCCGATACCAGACGAACACCATGAAATTGTGCTTCGAGACATACCGCAGCAACCACGCCACACACGCGTACCCGACAACGAACGACACCAGCGTCGCCACGATCGTCTGCGGAATCGACGCCTGCAGACCCGGCCCACCGCGATCCATCACATCCGGGATGCTGAACAACCCGGCACCGAACACCGACGGGATCGCCAACAGGAACGAATAACTCGTCGCCGCCTCACGCTTGAGCCCGAGAAACATCCCCGCGGTCAACGTCCCACCGGAACGCGACACCCCCGGGATCAACGCCATCGCCTGAGCCAGGCCCATGAGCACGCTGTCCTTCAGCGTCAACCTGTCCCGATTCTGCTTACCCGTCTCGTCCGCCACAGCGAGAATCGCCGCGAACACCATCAACACGATCGCGGTGATCCACAGATTCCGCAGCGACGAACGAATCTCATCCTTGAACGCGTAACCCAACACCGCGATCGGCAACGAACCCGCGATCACATACCACGCCAACTTGTAGTCCGGCGTCCGCCGAACCTCCTTGTCGAACAGACCACGGAACCAGGCGACCAACAGTCGCCAGATGTCCTTGGCGAAATAGATCACCACGGCCGCCTCAGTACCTAACTGGATGACCGCGGTGAACGACGCACCCGCATCGCCGCCGAACCACAGTTCGGACACGATGCGGACATGCGCCGACGACGACACGGGCAGGAACTCCGTGAGTCCCTGAACGATGCCGAGGACAAGGGCTTGAAACCAGGTCAACTACCGACTCCCGCGAGATCAAGAGCTTCCACGGCGACGCGAAGCGCCGCCTTGCTTCGCTCAAGATCTTGCAGCACCGGCAACAACGTCAGTGTGGTGACCCCGGACTCGGCCAGAGCCACCATCTTCTCCGCGATCCGCTCCTTGGGCCCCAACAACGACGTCGCGTCCACAAAGCCCTCCGGCACTTTCGCGGCCGCACCCGCGTAATCCTTCGCCAGATACGCCTCCTGGACCTCCGCCGCCTCGGCCTCGTAACCCATCCGGCACGCCAGATTGTTGTAGAAGTTCTGCTCCCGACTGCCCATGCCGCCCACATACAGCGCCGCATACGGCCGGATGTGCTCCACCCCGACCCGCCAGTCGTCGTCAACCACGATCGGCATCGACGGCACCACGTCGAACCCCTCAAGCGACTTGCCCACCTTCGCCCGGCCCGTCGCGATCAACTCCAACGACTCGCGCCCATGCTCGGGCGAATAGAAGATCCCCAGCCACCCGTCGGCGATCTCACCCGTCAACTCCAGGTTCTTCGGCCCGATCGAAGCCAGGTAGATCGGGATCTCCTCGCGAACCGGATGCACCGTCATCTTCAACGGCTTCCCCGGCCCACCCGGCAACGGCTGCTCGAAATGCTTGCCATGGAAATCCACCCGATCCCGGCGCAACGCCGAGCGGACGATCTCCACATACTCCCGCGTCCGCCCCAACGGCTTGTCGAATTTGACCCCGTACCAACCCTCCGACACCTGCGGACCCGACACACCAAGACCAAGCCGGAACCGACCACCGGACAACGAATCCAACGTCGCCGCCGTCATCGCCGTCATCGTCGGCCGCCGCGCCGGAATCTGCAGGATCGCGCTGCCCACATCGATCCGCGCGGTCTGCGCAGCCACCCACGACAACACCGTCGGCGCGTCCGAGCCGTACGCCTCGGCGACCCACGCCACCGAATACCCGAGCCGATCCGCTTCCTTCGCCAACTCGAGGTTCGCGGAATCGTTCCCGGCACCCCAGTAGCCCATGTTCAATCCGAGTCGCATACGCCGACATTACCCGCCAGTAGAATTGCGCGGCCAGTCACGGCCGGAGTGGCGTACCCGACCGGCGACACCCGGCCGCATAGGCTCCCTCAGCGTGGAGCAACGACACCTCGGGCGCAGCGGCCTCCGCGTATCCCGGATGGCCCTGGGCACGATGACCTGGGGACAGGACACCGACGCCGACCAGGCGGCCAGCCAACTCACCGCCTTCACCGAAGCGGGCGGCACCCTGATCGACACCGCCGACATCTACGGCGACGGCGAGAGCGAACGCATCCTCGGCACCCTGCTCGACGACCTCGTCCCCCGAGACCACGTCGTCCTCGCCACCAAAGCCGTGGCCCGCCGCCACGACGGCCCCTTCGGCAGCGGCGCCTCCCGCGGCGCGCTGCTCTCCGCGCTCGAAGGCTCCCTCATCCGCCTCGACACCGACCACATCGACCTCTGGCAACTCCACGCCTGGGACGCCACGGTGCCGCTGGAGGAAACCCTCGCCGTCGTCGACGCCGCCGTCCGCAGCGGAAAGGTCCGGTACGCGGGCATCTCCAACTACACCGGCTGGCAGACCGCGACCGCCGCCACCCGCCAAGCCCACACCGCCGGGGCCGCCCCCCTGACCAGCACTCAGCTCGAATACTCACTGCTGGAACGCGGCATCGAACGCGAAGTCATCCCCTCCGCAGAACACCACGGCATCGGCATCCTCCCCTGGGCACCCCTGGGCCGAGGCGTACTGACCGGCAAATACCGCTCCAACACCCCGGCCGACTCCCGAGGCGCGTCACCGCACTTCGGCCCCTACGTCGAACAACACCGCACCGACCGAGCCGCGCGCATCGTCCAGGCCGTCGTTACCGCTGCGGACGGCCTCGGGACCTCTCCCCTGGCTGTGGCACTCGCGTGGGTCCGCGACCGCCCGGGCGTCGTCGCCCCGATCGTCGGCGCCCGCGACACCACCCAACTCGCCGGCAGTCTCGCCGCAGAAGGCCTCACCCTTCCCGCCGCCATCCGAGCCGCCCTGGACGACGTCAGCAACATCGAACTCGGCTACCCCGAACGCCGCCTCAGCTGACCGGCCCCACCAGCGGTCGACGCAACCAAGGCGGTCCTGGTCACCCTAGACAGCCCCCAAGCCGCCGTGACAGGTCACTGTCACACCTCGGCCTGTCGCCCACGAGCCGTTGGTCCCGTGGACGTCCGCAGCGACCTCAAATGTTGACCCCACTCAGGGGTGTTCCTCGCGTTTTTGCTTTTGTCTTGATGTTGGTGTGGGCTTATGGCAAACTATCCATTACCTTGATAGGTCATAGTTGATAATATTGAGTTGCGTTGCGTGGACTTCGAAGAGCCCCAAGACGGCGCCGCCCGCACTGGACGATCGCGGCATGAGGAATGCGTTGCCGATCCGGATGTTTTACCGTGGTACCGGTGAAGAGCTGTTCGTGTTGACCCAGACGCAGCCCGCGCAGAACTCTGGCGCTACGTCAGCCAGGCCGACCTGATCTAAGAGCCTGTCTTTGATCCTGGTTAGGTGGTGCTGGCCTGGGTTTTCTGGCGGGCCAGGCGTCGGGTCATCATAGTGATCATGGACCAGTGGATGAAGGCTTCGGAGTGTTCTGGGAGGCGTTC